>JAYVOT010000499.1:0-6306 GCA_043757795.1 Chthonomonadaceae bacterium
CTCGTTTTCGGATGCAGCGATTCGATGGCGCAGGGTGCGAGCAAAGCGGGCGCAGATGCAAAACATCCTCTCTTGACCATCGGAATCGACGGCAATAAGACGAGCCTTGAAGACGTTCGCGACGGCAAACTGACTGCGACTCTTTCGGTTCAACCCAGAATGATCGGATCAAAAATCGTGGAAACCATGAAGAGCTTTTTCGATGGCAAGAAACCGGATCAGATCGTGAAAACGGACATGGCCATCGTAACGAAAGAAAACGTCGCGACGTTCATGAAATAGCCGGACTGGGGTTGGGCGTTGAGGCGATATGGCAGCAGAAACTGCGTGAAGCCAGGCAGTATACGAGCTAGTCGAAACCGAACCGCTTCCGTCGCCCAACGCCTCATTTTGCTTTCTTCTAGAAAAAATGAGATACGCAAGCGAGATATGCCATAATATTTCTACGGGCGATGAACGTGAGCAGCATTGGAATAGCCGGAAAATCAGTCTCCGACTATTTCCGAGACGTTTCCAAATTGAATGAGGATATTAAAAGAGGATATTGAAAGAGGATGATGTTGGACGATGCGGTTGTAGGCAGATTCACTCTAAGAACGATGGTGAGGCATGATCTTGACCATGCCTTCAAACTGTCCGTAGAAGAAGGCTGGAATATAGGCGTTTTCGATCATGAGACCTTCTATCGAACCGACCCTCAAGGCTTCTTTATCGGAGAGTGGGAGGGACGCCCCGTCGGTTCGGTTTCCGCCGTCGCCTACGGGCCAGGGTTCGGCTTCATGGGAATCTATATTCTTGCACCGGAGTTTCGGAACAGAGGTTTCGGCATACAGCTTTTCAGAGAAGGGCTTTCCCATCTCGGAGACAGGAACATAGGACTTGACTCGGTGACGGAGCAACAGTCGAACTACGAAAAATCCGGATTCAAAGCCGCTTACCGCAATATTCGATACGCAGGAATCGGCGGAGGAACGATGCCGGATGGTCTCGTAGAGCTTTCCGAAGTCACTTTTCAGGAGGTGGTGGATTTTGATCGCAGGCATTTCCCCGCGCCTCGCGTCGAGTTTCTCTCCGGATTTCTGCAACAACCTCAATCCTTAACGCTGTGCTTCGTGAAAGCTGGAAAATTAGTCGGGTACGGCACGATCCGCCGATTTGTCAGAGGATGGAGCATAGCGCCGCTCTTCGCCGACAACCCCGAAATCGCTGAGACCCTTCTGGCAGGATTGGCGGCAACGCAACCGGGAGAGCCGATTTTTCTCGACGTTCCGGAAGTCAACGCCGAAGCGATCGCCCTCGCAAAACGATTTGGCATGAATCCTGCATTTGAAACCGTGAGGATGTACACGCAAGCGGCTCCCCTATTGCCTCTGGGTTGCATCTACGGCGTCACCTCATTCGAGCTTGGTTAGTCGGGAGCGCGTCCCATAATACGCACAGGCAAAATAGATCATCAGGAGAAGTCAAGGAATGTCCTCACACGAGTCGGCAATGCCCGGCGTAGTCGTCAAACCCCTCAAAAAGCACATGGATTCTCGCGGTTGGCTCATCGAAGTCTATCGTGACGACGAACTTCCGGAAGGCTTCGATCCCGCAATGGGATATCTCTCTTTCACGCACCCCGGCATCGCCCGCGGACCCCACGAACATAACGAACAGTCCGACGGCTTTGTTTTCCTCTCCGGCGAATTTGAAGTGACGCTGTGGGAGAATCGCCCCGGAAATGCACGCTTGAAAGAGGTCTTTCGAGCCGGAGAAGAGAACCCTCTCTTCATGGTCGTTCCGCCCGGAGTCGTCCACGCTTATCGTAACGTCTCTGAAAAAGAGGCTTTCGTTCTGAACTTCCCGGATAAACTCTATGCGGGCAAAGGCAAAAAAGAGCCTGTCGATGAGATCCGACATGAAGAGATCGACTCGGAATTCAAACTTTAACTGTTTTTCCGCTCAGGTGCGGAAAAGGAGTTCGTCTTTAAGGAGAAGTTAGCAAGAGTGAGCAAGACCGTCTTAGTTACCGGCGGAGCCGGATTTATCGGGAGCAATTACTGCCGATATTCGCTTAAACACCACCCGGATTATCGTATTGTCTGCCTTGACGCCCTGACCTACGCGGGGAATCTTTCGACAATGGCGGACATGACGGAGAACCCGGAAACTTCCGCGCGCTTCAAATTTTATCCGGGGAAAATTCAAGACGAAACGGTCGTGAACGGCATTATCAAAGCGGAGAAAGTCGATTATATCGTTAATTTCGCAGCTGAAAGCCACAACGATCGCTCAATCGTCGATCCGGGCGGCTTCATTCAAACGGATGTCTACGGAGTTTTCGTGCTTCTCAATGCGGTCAAACGCCATAAAGTCGAACGCATGTTGCACGTTTCTACAGACGAAGTCTACGGAACGATCGATGACGGCTCCTTCACGGAACAGAGTCCGATCGAGCCCAACACCCCTTACTCCGCAAGCAAAGCCGGCGGAGAGATGCAGGTTCGAGCGCATCGCATCACCTATGAGACTCCCACTCTCATCACTCGATGCGGAAACAACTTCGGCCCCTTTCAATACCCCGAAAAATTAATCCCTTTCTTCGTATCCCGAATGATGAACGACAAGAAAGTGCCGCTTTACGGATCCGGATTGCAAGTTCGCGACTGGGTCTACGTGATGGATCACTGCTCCGGCATCGACTTCACGTTGCACAACGGAACGCTCGGAGAAGCCTACAACGTCGGCTCGGACTGCGAGCGCCCCAATATTGAAGTCGTTCAACGACTCCTGGCGCTTCTTGGCAAACCCGAATCGCTCATTAAACAGATCGGCGACCCGCGGGGCGGAGCGCACGACAAACGGTATAGCATCGACGCCTCGAAGCTCAAAAACCTCGGTTGGAAACCAACCTACGACTTCGATGAGGCAATCGAGGCGACAGTCAAATGGTATGCGGACAATCAAAAGTGGTGGAGAGACATCACTGCGACTTCGGACTACCAGAGCTTCGTAGCGGGTTACTATGGAAAGTATCTTGGCGAAGACCTCTAGGGAACCAGGATGCGATTTCGTGCGTTGAAATGATTGACAGGCGCTCATAGCGTATTTATACGGAACGGGGCGCTTTCATCGCCCCGGCAAGCATTTGCAAGCGCCCTACGGACGTGAGACTGACATAGACGCATCCGCATACTAGGCGAAGCGCGGGCAACGTAACGTCGCTGAAACTGGGAGCGCAAAGCTCCAGAGAACCTCGCTCCGGGGCTTGGTTGCAGCGTCCTTCAAACGAGATTTGCAAAATGCGAAAATCTTACTGTCGGGAGCAAATTTTTCTTCGCAAGATTGTCGAAAGTCAAAAAATGAAAAAGGAAATTGCGGATGTCAACGCCTATAAAAAATGAACCCGATTCCCCGATTGTGAGCAAGCGTTGGATCCCTCTCTCTCTGATTGGTTTGGCATGCATAGCCGCTGTATCGATCTACCGATTTGGCTTTTTTCACCCCGCTCCTCCTCCGGAAGACCCGCTACGAAGCGGCCATCAAGAGGTGGTCAACGAGGTTTATAAGGCGAAAACAGAGAAGATGGCTCCGAAAGAGCGAGCGGAGTTCGCCGCAAAATCATTGGAAGACTCCAGCCCCATTCTTCGTTTAGCTGCGTTGCAACAAGTTGTTTCAGACGCGAAACCTGAAGCCATCAACGAAATCGAACATGGTTTCAGAGACTCTTCCGCAGACATTCGAGCTTTTTCCGCCGAGTCTGCGTTGAACTTGGATCGAGAACGCGGACTTCGACTTGTTCTGATCGGACTGCGGGATGAAGATTCCGATGTTCGCGAATCCGCCATGATCGCTCTGAATTCGCACCTCCCGAAATCGATTTCCTCGAAATCTTCCAAAACTACTGTCGCTTCGATTCAGCCGCCTGCGCCGGAATCGGCTAAGGCTAAGCCCGTAGCTCCCGGAAGCCGCCTTGCTGACGGCGAACAGCGGTTCCTCCCCTCGGTCATCAAATCTCTCGACGACAGCAGCCCTTTCGTGCAGACGAGCGCAGTTTCTATTTTAAAGAAATTTTCCGGTGAAAACTGGACTTTCAAGTTGACGGATCCGCCGGAAGTGAAGAACGCGATCATTCACAAATGGAAAATGTGGTGGGTGCGAGCGGAACTAAAAATGAAAATTCCTGCCGAATACGCGAATCTCACTGCGATTCGTCCGGAAAGGAGCGATCCCGCGCCGGCATTTAATCTCACGGACCTGAAGGGAAAGCCCGTCTCGCTCTCATCGCAACTGGGGAAGGTCACTCTCATCAACTTCTGGGGAACCTGGTGCGGGCCCTGCAAATCCGAGATCCCGGACCTGCAGAAGATCGTTCAGACCTATCAGGGCAAACCTGTGGAGGTGATCGGGATCACTGTCGCTGAAAAGAACGGGGCGCAGGGGGTGGAGGATTTCTGCAAAAAGAACGGCTTGACTTATCGGCAGGCGATGTCGACGCCTGCGGTTTTAAGCGCATTCGGGGGTATCGAAGAGGTTCCCATCTCCGTGCTTCTTGATCAAGAAGGCAAAATTCGCTACCGTTGGGAAAGCCCCCGCGACTTCAACACATTCGACTCCGCCATCAAAAGGCTACTGACGGATAAGAGGAACGAGTTCCAGAAGTAGCGCAATTCATTGGCTAGAGTTTCCTATCCCAGGTTTTTTTGAAATTGCATTTCTAGGGCTTGCGCCTCAACCCGACGAGGCGTACTGTCTCGTTGTCAATCGTCGCAACGGGCGCAGAACCTTTTCAATAGAGAGCCTTCTGAGCCAAACCCTTCGGGCAGTGCATGCGATCGCAAAATTGGGAAGCAATCACGACGGGTTGAGACGCATTGAATGTCGTCGGCAAACTTGCGTCCCGAGTACGCCCCGGTCAAGCCGAGTAGCGATGTTCTTTAAAGCCTTGCACCGGAACTTGCAAGCAACGCTTTTGCAACTGAAAACTTAACGCAACTAGTTCCGTTGCTGAATGCCTTCTCCCTACTCCGCAACTTTAGTTTTTAAACCCTTCCAATCCGCTAATCAATCTCCGCCTCCTTGCATCTCTCTCAGCGCATTCAGACGAGGGCGGCGACTTGCGGGAGAGTCCAGGCTGAAGGAACGCGCGTCTCCAAGCTCTTCTCGCACGAAGAAGACTCTTGTTTTTTCCCGGCGGGAGTTTTCAGTATCCGGATCTCCCCAGAGCATAGACTATCGCTTCTTCTTCGGACATCTTCGCCCCCTCCGTCCACGCCTCGACCAGTTCTGCGTCTTGACTGCCTTCCGGCGCGAAATAATTTTCCTCAGGGGTTTCTCCGGCGGGCAAAGGCGAGTTGATTTTTTCTCGGAGGGCGTGCGCCGCGCCGCATAGCCGCGCCCACCTCGGTTTCTGTCCTTCCGAAATCGCCAGATCGGCGAACGCCTCGAACGAGTAGGCGAACCCCAGTTTCACGCCCAGCGAGCGCCGAATGACTAGCCCTTCCGTCAACGCTTCCCGGGCTTCTTCAGTGCGGCCTTTCTTAGTGAGAGCAAGCCCCATATTCGTGAGCGCGAGCGCCGCTCCTCGCCGATAGCCCACCTTTCGATCCGCCGCAATGATCTCCCGAAACAGTACGATGGCTCTGTCAAATTCATTCCTATCGAAAGCGATGTTCCCCAATGTGTGCAAGCAGTAGGAAACTCCTCGCGAGTCGCCGAAAGATCGATAGATCGCAAGCGCCTCTTGAGCGCGTTTCTCGCCCAGTTCCATGTCGTCCGATCCCAGGGCGATCACAGCGATTTGACGCAGGATGTCGGCGGTCAAAAGTCCGTCCGAGCAAGTGACTGAGAGTTCCAGAGCCTCTTTAGCGGAACTTTCCGCTTCGTCATATCGAGTGTGGAAGATTTCTATCGCGCTTTTTGTTCTCAATGCCATTGCGATAGAGAGGCTGTCCTCCAGCGAACGAGAAATAGACAATGACTCATCAATCGCCGCCTCAGCGGAGTCCGCGTCGCCCTGCGTCAAATCCAGATCGGCTTTTGCCGCCAGCGCCGTCGCTCTCTCCTTCGTCGGCGTCCTGTCGCTGCATTCCAATGTCGTTTCCAGCCATCGAAGTCCTTCTGCAAGGTAGCCCCGAATGTACCAGAAGCGGTGAACTCCCCCCAGAGACGCAGCGAGACGCAGAACCGAGACCATCCGTTTCGCTTCGATTCCCCAGGTCAGCGCCGTCCGAAAGTTGTCGTGTTCGAGTTCCAGTCGTTCCAGCCAATCCGCCTGTTTTGCCCCTCGAACTTCTCGCACGGAATTTTCTGCAAGTTCCCGGA
>JAYVOT010000500.1:0-1731 GCA_043757795.1 Chthonomonadaceae bacterium
TGGTGTTTGGGGCGACGACGTGCGCCTCATACCCTTTTCCGCCTACGTCGTGATTGCCTCGAGCCGGATAAAAAGGGGATTTGCTCCTCATCTCCGCCGTGATTTCGTCGAAAGTTCTCCATTGGCTATCGTTGGCGCCGCTCGCGACAAGATCGCCAGTGTGGATCACGAAGGCGGGCGCGCTTTTCACGATGGCGTCGCAAATTTTCTTGTGCACCTTGTGTCCGTCCCGCGTATCTCCATACAGGACGAAACGAAACGGTTTATTCGCCTGGCATTCTCCTTGGATGGGTGCAATGAAAGCCAAACTCAGCATCGCCGTCAAACTCGCTAATTTCAGAGTTTTCAAATTCAAAATCGACATTCCAATTCCTTTCCTTTACTTCGCTAAATTCATGCTTATCTTAATTTTAACGTGCATTCATCGAAAATTTTATCATCCGCCCGCAATGCCGTCAGCTTCATCTCGTCTCCTTCAATATCGCATACGACGATATGAAACGCCAACGCCCACTTGTCCCCTTTGATAGCGCCCCGATTCGGGTTCGGTGGGTAGGGAGTCGCGCCGCCCCCGCCGGAAGTGATGTACGCAACGCCGTCTCTGAGCGTGCGATAGTAGTTGTGGTCGTGCCCATTGAAGACAGCGGTCACGCCGTATTTGATGAAAAGCGGACAGAGCGCTTTTCGCACTCCGAGATCGCTGCCATGCCAGCCGATTCCGTAAGGCGGAACATGGAACGAGACGAAAATTCGCTTTGATTTTGCGCTCGCCGCCTCGAGGTCTTTTTCCAGCCAGACATACTGTTCCCCGTCTTTCGACACTTCGGAGCAGGTATCAAGTCCGATGAAATGGCAGTTTGCCCTGTCAAATGAGTAGTGCAAGCGGGTTCCGGAGCTGATCGGGGAAGTGAATCGCGCTATATATCCAGCTCCGACATCGTGGTTGCCTCGGACAGGATAGACAGGGACTTTCTTTCTCATGGCGAGGGTGATATCGTCGTATGTCTTCCACTGAGCGGGGTCGTTCGCATCCGTGACGAGATCGCCGGTCTGAATCACGAAGTCCGGCTTCTGCTTGAGGATGAGAGCGACGAGTTTTTTGTGAATCGCGTGCCCGTCTCGCGTGTCTCCATAGACGACGAAGCGGATTTTTTTCGATTGCGCTTTGTTTTGCGCATAGGAGTCGCGCGATGGTTCAAAGGAGAACACAAAAGAGACGAGAACAGCAAGAATATAAATTCTGCGCATAACCGGAAACTCCCTGATTAAGATTGGGCTAAGTTCAGTATACCCGGTAGGGAGTTTTGGCACGGGAAAAATGAAAATTGCCAGGAAATATTGCGGGGCGCTGTTCGTGCAAAACTTACCATTCTCACGGCGAGAGATTGAGCCGAGATTATTGCAAGTTTGCATTTCTATATTGCAACGCCCGCTCCCAATTTGGAGAGAATGATCGCTGAAGAGGATCGTACCCCCGGTTTGCGCCTTGTTGAAATCCAATAATCATGGAATATTTGGTTCGGACGAAAAAACACTTTAACAGTTTTATCAAAAGCCCTTGACATCGCTCGCAAAGAGTGATAATATCAATAGCGTAGGTGAACTCAATACCCTAAATATCGCCGGTGTGTGAATGCATTGGAGAAAACCATGTCGTTCTTTTCCCGTTCCGCTACACCGCGATGGTTGCGCATCTCTTGCGCCGCCACCGCTCTGAGCTTCACCTGGACC
>JAYVOT010000501.1:0-6293 GCA_043757795.1 Chthonomonadaceae bacterium
ACGGCAGAGCGGTACTGTTGCTCCCGGACAAAGCCGTTCCGGTCGGCTCGAAGGTTCGGTGAGGACCGGCAACTTCCGTTCTAATCATTACTATGACCGTCTTCTCTTACGAACATGAGAAGGCGGTGTTTTTTTGTCAATAGGTCTATTTGCGAGTGAAAATACGATCATGAAGAAGAATGAAAGCTCATTGCAATCTAAAATAAATTCTGTTCTGCACTTTTGTCACCAAAACGTCACCAAACTGTGATTGTTTACTGTACAATGATTTTTCAACATAAACTTGTACATCGGAGAGGTACAATCGTTGAAATCTCAATCCAATTGCGAGGCTGAACATGGATCAGGAAGTTCACAATCATCGCGCTCTCACGCTTCAATTATGCGGAGGCTTCGAAGCCCATCGCGAGAGCGCAGCAATTAGTAATCTTCATCTGCGCGACGGAACGCGAGTACTCGCTTATCTTGCGCTTCACAACAGGCGTTGGGTAGAGAAAAAGACTCTTGTCAACCTGTTCTGGGATCGAGAAGAGGTTGCAAATCCCGATCATAGTTTGCGACAAAGCATTCAGCTTCTCCGAAAAAACCTGGGCGACGACGCCATTCTTCTTGAAACGCGAAACGGAGAGATACGCATCGTCCTGAATTTAGATCAAGCGGACACGCTCCGGTTGGAAACAGCTTCTAAAAACGGGAGCATTAAAGAACTGCAAGCCGCGCTTGCCGAAACCGACATGCCGCTTCTGAGCGGATGGGATGATCCCTGGATCACGCAATTTCGACAACGCTTTGAAAAAAGGCGAGACATGGCGAAAGAACGCCTTTTGCACATGCAAGCAGAGTGGTCAAACGAGTGTGAAAGGGGCGAACTCCCGATTGCAAGAGAGCTCAGCTCACCTGTTTTTTCAAGGGTCGCAACAGTTTGCGCAGGCGGAGCCTTACCACTCAATCACCCGCACTACATCGAGCGAACCGCCGACGTCCGGCTATACTCTGCACTGGATCGAAACGAGAGCGCGATCCTCATCAAAGGCCCGCGCCAAACCGGAAAATCGTCGCTCCTTGCAAGGGGAAGCGACTATGCCCGCAATCATGGATGGACTGTTTTGCAGACCGATTTCGAACAGATGCATGATTCGGATTTTGCAAACGGAGATACGTTTTATCAGCGATTGATCGCTTCGCTTGCTGAACAGATGGATCAGGACTATAGCGTCGCACGAGACTGGAAACCGCTTCTGGGTTCGAGCGGAAATTTGGAATCCTATCTTCGCAAGCGAGTTTTACAGGCGTCCGCCGAAAGAGTTCTCTGGGCGATGGACGCTGTCGACACCCTATTTCATACCAGCCTCTATCAAGAGTTCTTCACTCTCTTGCGTAGTTTTCACACGAAGAACGCCACTCAACCGCATCTTGGGTGGGACCGGCTGACAAATGTCATCGCAACGGCAACCGAAGCGCACCTCTATATCTCAGACTTGAATCAATCGCCGTTCAATGTGGGAATTCACCTCTTAGTGGACGATTTCACCCTGTTGGAGCGAAAAGCGCTTCGCGAAAGGATCGCGCCGGGTCTCCTCTCCGACGAAAGCTATGTTGAAATCAATTCGCTTCTTGGCGGTCATCCCTACCTCATCACTCGTGCTCTGGCGGAAATTCAGTCTCGAAACTTGACTCCGTCCGAGTTTGTTTCCTGCGCCATGCAATCCTATGGACCCTATCACGATCATCTGGAGCGCATGGCGAAGTTCATCGAAGCGGACGCCGAACTTAAGGAGGGAGTTCTCTCCATCCTAACAAAAGCGGGTTGCTCTGAACGATCTTTTTTTCGATTGCGATCCGCCGGAGCCATCGTTGGTGATTCGCCGGAAAAATGCGCGCTTCGTTGCGAATTGTACTCGCAATTTCTCAGAAAGAGGCTGAAGTGAAGGAGAAGAGGGAAGACTATTTTGTCGCGGGAGGCACGCTTTCCGATACATCTCCCTCCTACATGGAGCGACAGGCGGACGAAGACCTTTTTCAGGCGTTGCTCGAAAGAGAGTTTTGCTTCGTGCTCGACACCCGGCAAGTTGGCAAATCTTCCCTTTTAGTGCATGTGGCAAGAAAACTCAGAGAACACGGGCAAATAGTCTCGATTCTGGACATTAGCTCTCTGGGAGAAAATCTGGGGATCGAGCAGTGGTACTACGGACTTCTAAACAGCCTTGCCGTATTTCTTGATCTTGAGGACGAATGCGACCGGTTCTGGGAGAGCGCAGCAAACCTCGGTTTCTGTCAGCGCTGGTTCGCCTGCCTCTATCGCACGATCCTCCCGGCCATAAAAACGCCCCTCACCCTCTTCATCGACGAGATCGACGCAGTGTGCAAATTGAATTTCTCCCTGGACGAGTTTTTTGCCGGCATTCGAGAAACCTACAATCGACGTGCGCTTGGGGAAGAATTTGCAGATGTCGCTTTTTGTCTCTCCGGAGTCGCCCTGCCTTCCGACCTTATCAAGGATCCGCGATCAACGCCTTTCAATATCGGACGATCAATTATTTTGAGCGATTTTTCCAGTGTCGAGATGGGCCCTCTTAAAGCAGGACTTTCCGGCAACTCACTGGAGAAACTTAGACAAATGCAAAGAATCATCTACTGGACCGGCGGACATCCTTATCTTTCCCAGAAGCTGTGCCAATGCCTTGCGCTGGAGTCGGCGCCGCTTTCCGACCGAGAGATCGACGCCTGTTGCAGAAAGCTTTTTATGACGACGCAAGCGAAAGAGCAGGAGAACAATTTGCAGGTCGTCAGCAAACAACTTCTGCACGAGGACTCATCTCGCGCCGACATCCTCTCACTCTATCGTCAGATCCTGTCCGGGAAAAAAATGCTCCCGGACGCTACCGATCCTTTGCGTAGCCGCCTGCTCCTTGCCGGTCTGGTTACAGGCTCGAACACATCGCCTGCGCCGACGCTTGTTGTCAGGAACCGCATCTACCGCCGGATATTCGATAGTTCGTGGATCGCATCCAATCTGCCGGATGCCGAGGTGCGAAGACAAAGACGCGCAGTGATGCAAGGGTTTGTTCGCGCTACGATAGGCTGGGCGGTTTTCGCCTTGCTCTGTCTTGCCGCATCTTATCAGAGCATGCGCGCGGAGAAAGAAGCGGCAGGGCGTATTCAAGCGGTAAATTACGGCAAGGCGACCAGACATGAGTTAGAGTCGACAGATGAAAAACTCAAAACAACCCATGGCGAATTGAACGCCACAAGAAATCAGGTCGAGATTTCGAAGAGCAAAAACGAGAGCCTCGTTTCACTAAACGGACTCCTCTCTGAAAAATATGGGATTCTCTCCAGGCAACAGTTGAGATTAGCGACTCAAATCGACGCCCAAAAGTCTCAACTTGCACAGCGTCAGCGCAAGGTGATCGAGGCGAATGCGAAACTTCAACTCCTGGATAAGGAGGCGAAAGATCAGTTGGCGGATCGGACGGCAGCTCTCTCCGGACCTATCGCGTCTGCACTCGCTTCGCACAGCGGAGATGAGTTGAACGCGGTTCAGTTCGCGCTCGGCAGCATTGGCAGACTTCTCGAACGGAAACGCCCGATTTCGCGTGAGGCGATGCAGGGACTCTCGGACGCAACTTGCGCAGGAATTTATCGACACGCCCGGTTGCCTCATCCTTTCTCCGTACTAAGCGCGATGTTCTCAAATGAAGTCAAAATGAATGACAAGATCATTCATCCTTCAGGTGAAAGGCTAGTGACCGCGGGGACGGGGAGAGAAGCGTATGTGTGGGATGTCCAAAAGAAAACCATCGTCCAACGTTTGCAAGTTTTGTCGCCCGGCGATAAAGAAATAAGGGTCAACTATGCGGAATATTCGTCGGATGGCAAATGGATATTGACGGCGGATGACAACAGTCGCGTGAAAGTCTGGAATACAAATAACCATCAAACTGTCAATTCGCACCCTGTATTGACGATCATGACGAAATCCCCGCACTTCACGACAGCCTGTTTTTCGAGGGACGGCCGCAAGATTGCGACCACAGGTCCGGATGGCTCCGCACTCGTCTGGGATTTGACGCCTTTTGCGAAGAGCGCAACTTCAAATCCGGAAATCTCCGAACTCTGGACGATCCAGGAAAGAAAACCGATTTCTCTGCAAATCTCCGAAGAGAACGCCTATCTGTGGGCGATCGCATTTTCTTATGACAGCAAGCTTCTAGTGACAGGGGACAACTCGGGAAGCATTCATGCCTGGGATGTGAAGAGCCAAAAACTGGTTTTAAGAAATATCGAACACCAGAAAACTCGTAACAAAGGTCCTGTCTATTCCGTTGTGATGGATCGATATTCGCAGTCGATATACTCTGCAGGAAAAGATAGAACGGTTCAAGTAATTAGCATAAGTAACAAAAGCTTTCTCAGCGACTACCCGGGACACGAAGATAGCGTTCTAGATGTCGATATCGGCGGGAACAATCGGTACGTCGCCTCCGCAAGTCAAGATCAAACGGTTCGAGTCTGGTTGCCGAATGTGCGGAATCGACCCCAATACGTCCTTCGGACGCATACGAGCGCGATTTGGAGCGCGCGATTTTCACAGGACGCTTCTCAACTCGCCACGGCTAGTTCGGACCGAAACGTGGATGTGTGGCGGTTTACTTTGCCTGTCCATCCCGTCATGCAGGCTTATGGGTTAGCCACCGCATTTTCGCCGGATAACGAAGAAATCCTTTGCACAAGCAATGACGGCTTCGTACATCCCTGGGGCTTGCACACGGGTTATCAGTACGCTCCGCTCGCGGTGAAAAGAGGTTCATGCACCTATGCGGAGTACTCGCCCGATGGCAAATGGATTGCGTCCGCCTACTCTTCCTCCTCCGCTCTCCTCTGGGATCGAAAGCAGCCTGATGAGGGAGGTTGGAAACGAACTTTTGTCGGGGAGATGGCGAGCACAGGCAAGATGTACACAGTAAGTTTCTCTCCGAACAGTAAGCACATGGCGACTGCGGGTTCGGATGGTTTCGCAAAGATATTCTCCGTTCCAAAGAGAGAACTGGAGCGGGCGTTTCACGTCGCTGGAACGGAAGTGAAAAGCGCCTTTTTCTCCCCGGACGGCTCTCGTCTAGTGGTTGCCTGCAGTGACGGAGGAGTGCGAGTATGGGAGATTCAGAGCAGAAAACTTATTCATTTACTGACGCCCCCCAAGAGAAGCATCGAGGAGAGTCGGAATTTGAGGCTCTTTCCTACGATGGCGCGTTTTTCTCGTGATGGAAAGCTCGTCGTATCCGGCGACGCGGACAATAACGGCTATGTCTGGGAAGTCTCGAGCGGGCAATGCGTCGGGGTTTTGAAACATCATACCGGCGAGATCACTTCCATCGATCTGTCCCCGGATGGAAAACAGATCGCGACTGGCAGCAAGGATAGAACGGTCTGTATCTGGAACATCGCCGACCTGAAAACCTCCCAAATGATGAGTCCCTACTATACGCTCTGCAGACAGACGAGCGAGATCACGAGCGTCGCCTATTCACCAAACGGCGACTGGCTTTCGACGGTTTGCTATGGCGGGGCTTGCACCGTCTACCCGGCGTCCTTTAAGAACACCCTCGCAGTCGCAAAACAGATTTCAGAGAGCCGCTGGTCGCACGACGGCGCCTACATCCTCTCCGAAACTACCACTACAAATAGATAATTATGCATCCAACACAGAGGCGCGCTCCTTACATTGCCATTCTTTGTAAATCTCCGCGTAAAGCGCAGTAACTTTAAAAAATATCTATCACTCCCGGCTCTTCTAGAGTTCTTTTCCGGCAATTTCCCCCTCAACTTCACAATTATTTCAGCCTTGCACGCCTGGTAACGAATCATTGATGTTCTGGTATCAATACCGTGACACTCGATCTGATAGAATAGCTTTAACTTGTCTAACGCCCTACGATTGCAATCTCCTAATTTGCTATCTAATAATTATGCACTCTTGCAAGTTAAGTTTAGAATCGGTAACTTCTGGCAACTGTCGGGAACTTTCTAATTCGATGCAGAAGGACAAGTCCAGCCAATTTCTGCGGTATCGACGCCTGTGTAGCGCAGACATTTTTCAAATACTCAAGAGAATTATAAGGAGAGTCTTCATGCGATCATTTAGCTTGGCCACTTGGTTGGCAATATCATTTCTGATGTTGTGTATAGGAGTGTTACCAGTTGTTGCTCAGCGGACTATAAACGTACCTGCTGATTATCCCACGATACAAAGGGCTCTCGACGCTGCAGTTGCGAATGACAAAATCCAAATTGCT
>JAYVOT010000502.1:0-1728 GCA_043757795.1 Chthonomonadaceae bacterium
GCGCAATTTAAGTGAGACTCCCAATTGGCGGGGCTTCAAAATCCTTAAGTTAACGCATATGTCCCTACCCGGTAAGACAGTCATTTCAAATTCTCAATATTTTCATAGAGGAAAAGAACAATGGAAGTAGAACTATGAAGTCTATATCCAAGTAAGCGGATTTTATTATCATCACACTTCTCAGGAGGCATTCTTTTGTCTAAACAACTGTGTCATCCATTTGCGTTTGCCCTGTTTGCAGGCGGAACGCTCTTAACGACACTTCCTGCCAACGCGCAGGCTCCAAACGCTCAAACGCCTACTGTCGGCGTGACGGATACGGCGTCCAAGCCGGACGGTTCGGAATTCAACCTGCCGCTTGTCCGAAAGTCCAAAGAAGCCTCTGCCGCTTCGGACTCAAGCTCGCTAAAAACGACCGCATTGAAAGATCCGTCGACGCGAAGAGCGCAACCTGGCAAAGCGGCTCCCGCAAAACCTGCGCCTGCGAACACTCCCTGGAAAATCTCCGGGAACTTGCGGTTGCGAGTTGAAGATTGGAACTTTTTTCCTACAAATGCAGCGAATGGAGCTTATACCTTTGGAGCGGATCAACTGCGAATAGCGGTCAGTCGGACAACGAAAAAAGAGGACTACCTCTTTGAGTTGCAGGAGACCGGTCTTTTCGGACTGCCCTCACAAGCGCAGGCAGCGGCTCCAATAGGTCAACTTGGGGCTGGTCCGACCTATTACGCGGCAAACGGCGCAAACAAGTCCAGCATTTTCTTCAAACAGGGCTACGTCAAAATCAAAGATTTTGCGACACCCGGCCAGAGCTTGAAAATAGGTCGCTTTGAATTCACTGACGGCTTGGAGACGACCGCGCCTGACCCAACGCTTACCTGGCTCAAGAATAACCGCATTGGGCATAGACTCATCGGTCCCTTCACCTTTACCCACGTCGGGCGAAGCTTCGACGGGATTCAGTATGCGAAAAACTCTTCTAAGCTTGCCATCAATGTCGTCGGCGCGTTCCCAACTCGCGGCGTTTTTGATGAGGATGGCAACGACACGCTTTTCGGCGTCAAATTCCTCTACGCATCAGCGGTGAAGCCAATTACAGGCAAATCTCCGGGCGAATTTCGACTTTTTTACATCTACTACGACGATTCGCGAGGCGTGACCCCGACGGACAATCGCCCGGCGGCTGTTCGCGGAGCTGATCGCAACTCCATTCGACTTCAAAACTACGGAATGCACTACATTCGCACGATCCCAATGGGGGCGAATAAGGCGGACGTGCTTTTGTGGGGAGTGGGACAACTTGGGAAGTGGGGCAATCTAGATCAAGGCTCCTATGCGTTTGCAGGAGAATTGGGATATCAGTTCACAAAACTCCCCTGGAAACCGTGGATTCGAGCGGGCTACTACCTCGGAAGCGGGGATGGCAATAACGCGAACGGTCGACACGGAACTTTCGTTCCGCTTCTCCCGACGGTTCGGATTTATGCCCGGTATCCATTCTTCAATGAGAGCAATCTGGAGGACACGTTCGTTCAGGCGATCCTGAAACCAACCTCAAAACTGACATTGCGCACCGATTTCAGAATTTTGAAACTCGCGGACAAGAACGACCTCTTCTACGGCGGCGGCGGCGCTTATCAGAATTCCACTTTCGGTTTTTCCGGACGTCCGAGCAACGGTTCAACAGACCTCGCAAGATTGGTCGATCTCAGCGCGGATTACGCCTTC
>JAYVOT010000503.1:0-1726 GCA_043757795.1 Chthonomonadaceae bacterium
GAAGAGAGAGGCGCAATGACCGTCTTCGCCCATTCCCAATAATATAAGGTCAAAACGAGGGTAGGGGGTTGAGAAGAAACTTCGGAGATCCGCTTCATAGAGATCCTTCGCTTCTCCAATGTCTTTCATTTCAGTTTTGATTCGATGAACGTTCTCTGGAGGAATTGGGACTTTTGAGATGAGACTGTCGTTTGCCAGCCGAAAGTTGCTGAAATCGGATTCCGGTTCCACATAACGATCATCCCCGAAGAAGAGATGGACCCTTTCCCAGTCTAAGGTTGTGCGAAGGGGTAGTTCCGCAAGCGCCGTATAAAGTATGGCGGGAGTTCTCCCTCCGGCTAAAGCGACCGAAAAAACGCCTCCTGAGCGAGTTTTCGCTGCGGCAAGCGCGATTAGTCTGTAGGCGGCATCCAAACAAAGCGTATGCGGATCGGGGAAAGTGACGATGTCGGGATGCAGTGTCAAATGGGTCGTCATCAAGGCGTGTCTCCTAGCAAAACAAAACAATGGGAATATCTCACTATTTTGGCACAAGATAACCGGAAAAACGAATACGAAATGCGTCTTGCGCTATATAGAATTTCGCATCGCTTTTCATATCATTCAGTAGGGTTGCACGGGAGTACCGTTACGGCGTACTTCGAAATGGAGATGCGGGCCGGTCGCCATTCCGGTCGCTCCGACTTTGCCGATATTTTCACCCTGTTTGACAGTTTGACCCTCATGCACGAGACGAGCGGAGCAATGTCCGTAGAGGGTGGTGACGCCTCCGCCGTGATCAATTATGATGCAATTTCCATACCCGCGACTATATCCGGACATGAGGACGATTCCGTCCGCCGCGGCCCGAATCGGAGCGCCGAAACCTGCGCCGAAATCGACGCCGGCATGCATCCTTCTGCGTTTTAGAATCGGGTGGAATCTCTCTCCGAATCCGGATGTAATTGGGCCGTCGCATGGACGGCTAAACCCGCCGCGCCAAACTGTCGGAATCGAATAGGACTTCAATCCGCCCTTCGATCTTCTGCCTGCCGCCGTAGCCGCTGAGAAGGCGCGTCGCGCGGCTTCTTGCTGTCGTCGGAGCATTTCGGAAAGGGCGCGTATGCGGTCGCTCATCGAGTTCGCTTCAGTCGCAAGGTCGTCCAACTCCGATTCAGCCTGAACTCGCGAGGCGACCATCCCGCTCAGAATGACCCTCTTCCTAGTAAGATCTGCGGAGTACTCGGACTTCTGCAGCTCCAACTCCGCTTCCAACGCCTGCTCTTCGCGCTCTTGCTTCTCCAGAGTAATTTTGATTATTTTGATCTGTTGAACGTCGCTATTGATGGTCTCGATGAGGTTCGCGTCGCTGTCAACGATCAGCCGAACGTAGTAGCTTCTGGAGAGCATTTGATGAAGCGACTTAGACTCCAGCAAGGTCTGAAAATAGGTTTCCTGATTGCGTTGATAATTGTCTCGCAGTCTGGTGGAAAGCAGTCCCTTGCGAAGATTGAGTCGATTTTGCGCCCTCTCTAATTTCATCACGACTTTTTCATGCTCGCCGTCAAGTCGCTCGATTTTATCGCTGACTTCCGTCAGTTTGGTTTTCGTGACGGTCATCCTCGCTTCGACTGTCTCCATGCTCTCCAGAACCACACCCTCTTGAACCTTTGTTTCCTGAATGTCTTTTTTGACTTGACTTATCGTGCCTTGGATCTGATTTAGTTTGCTCTGCAACTCTTTTTTC
>JAYVOT010000504.1:0-1725 GCA_043757795.1 Chthonomonadaceae bacterium
GCAGTCAATTACTGCTAGTAATTATACGATAAATGAAGAAGATTGTGACACTGTTTGGGGAAGTCCGAGAGGTTTACCGAACCTTAAAATTTGACTGGGCGAATATGCGACGGCATCGTTAGCAAGGGGTCTCATAATTGTTGCAGATAGTCACGACGGGCAACTCTTGAGCTGAAGAGCCTGATGCGTATTTGCTCTCCGTGCAACATGCAAAAGACCAGCGTCATGAAAATATATTCATCGTGAAGCGGCGCTTTGAAGATTCCATTCGGGAATATCGCGTCCGGAGGACGCCACTGAAAGCAACGAAACGAGGTTCTGCAGAGCCATTCAAGCGAACCCTCAACCTTAACTCCGCTAGAATAAGTTTTGAAATCCAGTCATGCGGCGGATGATGGAATCAGGGATATGTTCGATAGGCATAGTTGGGGGCGTTTAAAATGGCTTCGACCTCAACGCTTTTCCCGGTGTTTGCGGATTCAACGGCGGCAAGCGTGAGCGCCAGCGTATTCAAATTGTCGCGACCGCTAGTTTCAGGCTCCAAGCCGCTTTCGATGCAGGCTCGCCAGTGATAAAGGTCGTAGTGATGTCCAGTCGCGCCCATTGATCCCGCCCAGATTGACTCGCCCCAGACATCCGGCAGAGGTGTGAAAAAGTGCATCTCGTTGTACACGTTCAGATTGGCGTTTTGTTTGAAGAGCCTGATGGGGCCCCATTCGTCTCGCGGATTCCAGACCAACGAACCTTTCGATCCAGTAATCGTCCAGCGCCCGTTCCAACCGGTGTCCGTTCCCGGCGAAGAGAAAGCGCCCGTGTAGTTGACGCGAGCGCCGCTTTCGAACTCAATCCATGCGAAAGCGTTCATGTCGCCGGTCGTGTTGCTTCCCAACGGATTCCATGTCTGCGCAGTCACCTTGATTGCGTTCTCGCCCAGGAGATAGCGCATCATGTCGAAGTGATGAACCGCCATGTCCATCAGAAAAGGATGTTCCATGGTCTGTCGCCATCCGAAGAGCAATCCCTGCAACTGAAACTCTGCGACGATGTGATCGATCGGACCAATGAGGCCGTCCTTTATCATCTGTCGGAGGCAACGGGGTTGATCTTGATATCGGTACTGCTGAGTCACCATCAACTTTCTATTATACAGGCGAGCGGTTTCGACCATTTTTTTCGCAGAATCGATTTTGTCTGCGATCGGTTTTTCGCACAAAACGTGAAGTCCGGCTATCATTGCGGATACTGAGGTGTTTTCGTGGAGAGGAGCGGGAGTAACGTCGATGAGACCATCCGCTTCAACTCTTTCCAAAGCGTCTGAGAGGCGTGAGAAACAACGTTCTTGCGGCAATTGAAGCGCTTCCATCGCTTCGTGTAGGGCTTTAGGGTTTGGATCGACGATAGCGACGTGCTGAAAGCCGTCGCAATCTCGAACTGCGTAGACCCAACTCATACCGAAACCGCCGACACCGGACTGAATAATTCGCATTGGTTGCATGAAACACTCCAAATTGAGATAAGATAGATTATGGTAAAGCAAGCGCCCGGCAGTAGAGCGTCCTGGCGCCATTGAAAGCGTCCATTTTATGTCTTGCATTGATCGAATTGAAGGTTATTCGCTATTCGACGCCAATTTTCCTTCCTCAATCATACGCCTCAGTCGTATTTTCTTAAGGATAACAGAGTTCCCGACAGATGAAAATCGCTATTATCGCAGACGATCTTACT
>JAYVOT010000505.1:0-6278 GCA_043757795.1 Chthonomonadaceae bacterium
TTAGACAAAACGCTGGCTGAGACGATGCCGAAGGTCGGGGTATAATCCTAAAATTTATTCTAATCTTAACATAATACAGTAGACAAACGTTTCATTTCCTGTTATAATCCCGGAACGAGCGAATTTTACGCTCGGAGGATTGAAAGCGGTTTGACACGATTCAGACTATGCAGATTTCCTCTATCGCAGTTAGAAGTTTGGAAGGAGCGTTCGATGACGACAGATGAGATAGGAACCGGATTAGCGGCTCTGTGCAAAACAGGCAAGTTTGACGACGCAATCGCTGCGTATTATTCAAACGATATCGTAAGCATTGAGGCGATGCCCGGCGAAATGCACGAAATGAGCGGGATTGAAGCGATCAAAGGGAAATCCGCGTGGTGGGCGGCAAACCACGAAGTTCACAGCATTGAAGTGACTGGTCCCTATTTTAACGGGGATCAGTTCGTAGTCGGCTTCAAAATGGACATAACCCAAAAAGGCGGACAACGCCACATTATGGACGAAGTCGGCCTCTACACGGTTAGCGACGGTAAAATCGTTCGAGAAGTGTTCTACTACGACACCAAGTAGGAAACTATCCCCCTCTTCCGAGCCAAAAAACGCTTCGGGAGAGGGGGTTTTCAGGTTTGAGATCCACTGATTTGGGAATGTTGTTTATTACGAGCTTCCGGCGCTTATAAGATCAATATCAGGACTAACTGCTATCGGGCTGAATTCAGTCTTTCGTCTCGCTCGATCTATACTCTTCCTTTTAGAAGCGCGCTCCGAAGTTGAAAGAGAGACCGCTCAGTTTGTCGTTCGAACCTGCGAAGTAGGCGACCTCAAAAAATGGCTTCGTCTTTGCGTCGCTCTTCGAATTGAAGAGATACCCCGCAAGAATCTCGCCGGCAAAACCGTTCACATCTTTGAATTGCCCCTGATGCGCCCCTGTGAAGCAGTCTCCGATTCCAACACCTGCATAGAAGCCTCGATCTCCGAAACCTCTTTTGACAGTCGCCATCAGGCGGTAGATATTGCCGTCCGTATCAGGTCCTTTGCGATTGCTGCCCCCGAATACGATAGTCGGGGAGAACAGAACGCCGCCGATGCCTTTCAAATTTTTGATGATCGGAATGTCCGCTCCGACCTCGAAGCCTTCGAGGTGAGTCTTGCTCGCCCCGTTGGTGAAGTCGTTCCCAAGGTAGAAACCTCCTCGAACTGCAAAGCGACCTTCCATCTCCTGAGCCTGAACCGCTCCGCACAACGACAGACCGCCCAACGCCAAAACCGGTATCAAAAAACGCATTGAATCTCTTCCTTTCAAATGAACGCACCGGGTACGATTAGAACCGCGAAATACGCGTATTTCGCGGTTCCTCTTCCCCTTATTTCGTGATTAAATCTACTTCTTTAAATTTTCCTTGAAGAACTCCACTACCCTGCGCTCGTACTCCGCAGGTGCGACGTTGCAGGCTTGAATATGACCGGCATCCGGGACGACCCAGAGCTTTTTTCCAGTCCCGGCTTTTTGAAAGAGAGCTTCTACTTCGCTCTGTCTGCAGAGATCATCTTTTGCATCCGCGATGAGAAGAAGCGGGCGAGGGTCGATCCTGTCAATCTCATCTAGCGGCGAAATAGAGGAGGCTTCCGCGCCGATGAATTTTTCGCCGACGAACGTGACCGGAGCGCAAAACAAAAAAGCCGCCTTCCCGAAGAGCGCTGAAAAATGGTTTGCGACCGCGTGATCCAATCTGTCGAACGGGGATTCCGCGACGACGGCTGAGATCGAACTCTCTCGTGCCGCTCCCATAATCGCCACCGCTCCACCCATCGAGTCGCCAAGAACTCCAATGGGTAGAGAGCTGTTTTTAGGGTTGGCGTGAACTTGAGCTACTGCCGCTAGCAGGTCTTCAACCTCTAAATTGCCTATCGTGCAGAGTTTTCCTCCGCTCTCGCCGCGAGTCCGAAAATCGAACATCATTACGCTGAACCCTGCTTTGTACAGCAGGCGCGCCTTTGGCATCATTCCCTTGCGATTAGAATCCACTCCGTGGCAAAGTATGATAACCGCCCTAGGTTTTTCGGGTTTGCAGTACCAACCTGACAGGGGAGTCCCGTCTTTAGAATTAAAATTGACCTGTTCGTAGTTCATTCGAAATTCGCCGGGGTTGTCGCCCATCCTGGAGGGCTTCGGGCTGACCGTGCTCCACGCGAGAAATACGACGATGAAGGCGTAGAAAGCTATGGGAAATAGAATCAGCAAGATCAGAATTCGCCCCCATTTCTTTCGTTTGATTGACGGACTGAAGTCCGCTTTCGTCGATGCTGCGCTCATTTGGAGTTCCTCTCCCTACGTTTTCACTTATATGACGTTTGCAGGACTTGCGGGTCTACGCTGCAATTCGACAATGGCTACCGCATCGTAGCGAGCGCCACGAGCAAGAGCCAAGCTCTTGAAAAACCCGTCTGTGAGGCGCTTCGCGCCAGCCGTCCTGCGGAGGGGAGAGGCGCTGACTCGCTTACGGACGTATCTCCAATACGAAGAAGCGCGCCTCGCACAAATCCTCAGCTCAACAGATCGTATCGCTTAATCCCCTTCAGACGGTTTTCTGCTCAATGAGAGTTCCGAAGCGTTTGCCTATCGCGAGAGCGGGGTCAAGCGGAACCTCCGCCGGAACGCAATCTGAAGGAATCGAAATCGTAGGAGTTGCGCGAATCGATTTGCCCTCGAACTGCGGAAGATAGGGGCGCAAAGCCTCCAACATTTCTATCGTAAGCTCTCGAATCTCATGCAACATCAGAGTTGCGGAGGTGAGCGGGTCGAGCGCCATCGCGTGAACGAGGTGTTCCGGGTCCCCGGATAGAGCCGCCTCCGCAATCAGCTCTTGAACGTTGATGTTGGTTTGGCACAGGGCGGCGCACTGAGGCGGGAGTTTCCCGATCGCGGTCGGGTGAATGCCGGTTCCGTCCGCTACCGTCGGGACTTCGACGCAACAACCTGCCGGAAGATTGGCGATATACCCGTCGTTCCGCACGTTCCCCATGAATTTGAATGGCTTGCCGGTCGTCACGGCTTCGAGAATGTAGGAGCAATATTCCACGCTACGAGCTTCAATTTTCGAAGTCTCGAACTGAAGCGGGTCGACTTTTTCGTACTTCTCCGCCATGACCTTGCCCCACTTATAGTAGGCTCCGGACTCGCCGCCGAAGGCAGGTTCGTCGCAATATAGGTCCAGAGCTTTTTGACTGTTTCGAAAGTAAGGGAGGTACTCCGAAAGATGTCCAGTGGACTCGGTCATGAAGTACCCGAACTGCCGGAAGACTTCGCCCCGAACCTTCTCGTTTTTGTAGAACTCCGGCTTTTCGAACTTTTCCCGAAGTTCCGGGTAGAGGTCGCGCCCCCTGTGCGTGAGTTTCAGAAACCAGTCCATGTGATTGATTCCGCCGCATTTGAACTCTATCTCGTCTTTGGGAACGTTGCAGTATCCGGAGATCAGGTCCAGAGTCGTCTGCACTCCGTGACACAGTCCTACGAAAGGCGCGTTCGAGACTCGTCCGAGCGCCAAACAGTTCGCCGCCATCGGGTTGGCGTATTGCAACAGGATAGCCCCCGGTTTCGCAATTGCTTCCATGTCTTTTGCGATATCGACTAGAACGGGGATATGCCGTTGTCCCCGGAAGATTCCTCCCGGTCCAAGCGTGTCCCCGATGCACTGATCGACGCCATACTTGAGAGGAATCTCGTAGTCCGCTCCATATGCGAAAAAACCGCCGACTTGAATCATCACGACCACGAAGTCGGCGTCTCGGATCGCTTCCTTACGGTCTGTCGTCGCCCAGATTTTTCCGGGCAATCCGTTGTCCCGAAGCATTCGGTTTCCAAACGCTTCCATCCGGCGCAGTTTCTCTTCAGTAGGACTCATCAGGGCGAATTCGCTGTCCGCCAACGACGGCGTAGCGAGGATATCGCTCATCAGAGTTTTGCAAAATACGACGCTCCCTGCCCCGATCATCGCTATTTTCTTAGCAGTCATTCGCTCTCCATATTCGCTTTGCAGGTGCGCAGCCAGACGTTTTTCGGGTTGTTGTCGTAGCCCTTCCACTCATACGGGTCTTCACCGGAAACCATCATCACGCCTCTTCGATCCGCGTTGGCGACGCTTTCGCCTTCATTTAGACTCCAGGGCAGAAGAGACCATGCGTTCATGTAGTGATTGACAAGGACGCGGCGGTAGATTCGGCTGCGATTCTTTCGGGAACGATGCAAAAGATAGCCGTTGAAGAAGACCACGGTTCCCGCCTTCACAACGACCGGAACCTCCTGCGATTCGTCAAATCCATAACTTTCTCCGGCAAAATCGAACTCGTCCGGGTTGTCGTGCGCTTTTTGGGGATACAGATAGCCTGTTTTATGAGAACCGGGGACGACCCACAGGCAGCCGTTTTCGATGTTGGCGTCATCTAGCGCGATCCAACCTCCGACGAGGCTGCGGTCTCGAGTGGGAATGTATATTTCATCTTGATGCCAGGCTTGTCCCTGAAAATTCGGCGGTTTGACGAAAAGCATCGACTGCATACACTTGACGCTGCCGTCCCAATAGGGCAGGTGCGCCGCCGCAATTTGGCTCAAGACTCCGCAAATTTGCAGGTGCTTTGCGAACTTCTCCATAACGGGGCTGATGAAATGCGGCTGATGGATGCACAGGATATTTTCGAGAACTTCATTATCGCTCAGGCTCTTGTCCGCCGGTTTGATCGAGTCGCAGGCGTAGTCGCCTCTCGCGATTTTGACTGTCTCTTCATGCATCTCTTTGATCTCTTCCGCGTTGATCAGGTTCTCGACTATGAGATAACCGTTCTCAACGAAAAAGTCAATCTGTTTTTGATCCAATGGTTTCGGGGTCTGAATGGACATTGATTTTCTCTGTTCCGATAGTTCACAGGAATAAATTCCTATTTTGAGCGGCGCTTTTGAGTCCTAAAAATAAATTCTTAGTCTCAGCGGCGCTTCGCACGCGATGCAAAGGCGCCTTCAGCGTCTCTTGCGTCCGCAGGAAGCCGGGCGTTTTCAACGCCCGGCTTCCTGTCAGTGCAACTCGAGGTACTAATTCGCCAGGCGCCAATGCAATTACGCCTCAAGGTTGAGCCAGCGCAACTCTTCTTCGCTCAAGTTTAGATTTAGGGCGGGAAGGCTGTCATTTAGCTCTTTTACCGATCTCGGGCCAATGAGCGGAAAGATGGGGAAGGGTTGAGCGAGAACATAGGCGAGCGCGACTTGATGAGCGGTAGCGCCCTTTTTTCCGCCAAGCTCATCGGCTCGCCGGAGTCGCTCCCAATTTCCTTCGTTGTAGTAGACCCGAACGACGTCTTTGTTGGAGAGGTCGTCCGGCTTGAAAGCGCCGGTGAAGAATCCGCTCGATTGCGAGGACCAGGGAAATAAGGGGAACTGATGGGTTTTGTGCCACTCTTTGTCCGCTTTGTCTGCGGCGTGGCAACCTCCCCACATCACATCATTCACATGCGCTAAACCCAAATGAGGACTACTCGCGACGAATCCTGTAAGACTGTGCGCGGCGGCATAGGCGTTTGCCTCGTCGATTCGGGCTGTCGTCCAGTTTGATCCGCCGAAAGCGAGTATTCTGCCGGCGGCTTTCGCTTCATTCAGCGTGTCCACAATCTCGGCGATAGGAGTATTAAGGTCATCTCTATGAAGCAGATATAGATCCATTTTGTCCGTTTGAAGACGTTCGAGACTCTCTGCGATGTCTCCTTCGATTCCTGCTCTGTTGACTTTCGAAGTCGCGCCAGGGTGCGCGCCTTTGCCCAGAATTACTACCTTGTCTCGGTTATTTCGAGATTTGATCCACGCTCCAAGAGCTTTCTCGCTCTCCCCGCCATTGTAGATATGGGCGGTGTCGAAGCAGTTGCCTCCCGCCTCGGTAAAGGCGTCCAAAAGTTCGTTGGTCAATTCTTGCGATTTTGTGTTGCAGACCATCGTTCCCATTACAAGCCGCGAAATCGGAGCGTTGATTCCGGCTATTTTTCCATATTGCATAGTACTGTCATTTCCTCCATCGGATGATTCTCAACTGCGTGTTTCCCCTGACGCTATTATATCATGCGAGGCCAAAAACGGGAAGCGAAACATTAAGGAGGGCGAAAAATAGAAAAAATTGCAACCAATCCGCTTGAAGTTGCGAAACAGGAGATTTCGTATCGAACTCATTGCAAAGCGCCCAGGCATCACTCACAATATTGTAAAAGCGTATATCTACTCCAGTCCGTTAAATTAGAGT
>JAYVOT010000506.1:0-1722 GCA_043757795.1 Chthonomonadaceae bacterium
ATGAGCTTCCGTGAAGAATTTCTCGCTGTCCGCAGCAAGCAACATCTGTTTTTCCGCTTCGTCTGCAACTCTCAATGCGATCACGTCGTTGCAGGGAACGCGCGGTTTTTTCAATTCGATGCGCTCCTGCCAAACCCAGGCGAATCCCTTGCTCTTTCCGCGATTCATCACACCGAAAGCGAATCCCTTCTCAGCTTGTTGCGTCTCCGGCAAGGACAACGCGATGCGACGAACATCGTCTTGTGTCGCCATTTCAACCCTCCCTCATTCCGCCTCCCGACATCATTTGTCCAGAAGTTCCAGTAGTCTTCGAACAACGGTCGGTAGTTGCGCTTCTATGGATTGAACCTATCCCATATTGTGGAGGATGATTTAAGCTTTGCGTCGAGGCGTCCACTATTTCCAGTTCGGAAGGTTTCGTTGTTTCAGCAGGAGCCAATCGGCTTCCTCCGCGTCAAACGCACGCTATGCGTCAGACTCCTGAAGAGTCCTTCGCTCGCCCTTACTTCTGTTCTTTGATGATCGCAAATAATGCTTTGGCGACATAGGCGTATTTGAATTGATACCCAAGACGTTCAGCGACTTCCGGAACCGCTTTTTGTCCCGTCAACAAGTCGTCTGCAAATCCCCCGATTATAGCTTTCAAGGCGAATCCGGGGACAGGAAAAAACGACGGACGATGAAGGGCGCGACCCAGAGCCTGTGAAAACTCGCTATTGCGAATGGGTTGCGGGGCGACGGCGTTTACGGCTCCGGACACCTTCGGATTATTCATCGCCCAGAGGAACAGCCCGACCGCATCGTCCAAATGAATCCAGGGAAACCATTGCTTCCCGCTCCCCAGAGGTCCGCCCAATCCGAGTTTCCAGGGCGATATTTTGATTGGCAGAGGATAGAGCATCTTCTGCAACGCTCCTCCGTTCGGTCCCAAAACGATTCCGATTCTGAATGCGACAATTCGCATGCCAGGGTAGTTCGCTTTTGCTATCTCATCGTCTAGAACAGACGAAAGCTCCGCCAAAAAACCGGAACCGCGAGGGGACTTTTCAGTGATGGTCCGCTCGCCCCCATCGCCATAATAGTGTATTCCGGAGGCATAGAGAAAGACAGGGGGATTGACGGCCTCCACTCGAAACGCTTCGAAAAGCTCGCGAATCGTCTCAACTCGAGATTTGATCAGCTTCTGTTTGAATTCGGGCGTCCAACGCCCGCCAGCGACTGACTCGCCTGCCAAATGAATCACGACTTCGGAATCGGCGACTTCGCGCATCCAGTCATCTTTCTTGGTTCCCCAGACGACGCACTTCACATCCGCACCCAATAGAGAGACTGCTCGAAGGGTGTCTCGCGTGAGCGCAACAACCTCATGTCCCTGCTTCAACAGCTCCTGGCAAAGCGCTCTCCCGATAAATCCGGTTGCGCCCGTGATCGAGACTTTCATGTTCATTTCCTCCCAAAGGAGATAGCCCCCTCTTTATGAAAAGAGGGGGTCAGAAACGATTTTCAATTCAACCTTGCCGGGTTCCCCGAGGCGATACGATCGGCGGCAGATATTTTGGGAATTGCAATTAAAGAGTCACATAGACTTTGAAGGAAGTCTTGACAGGGGCTTTAATGCCGTAGAGGTCTTTCACTGTAACAGTCACGACATAAGGCTTGCTCGATCCGGCGTCCACCGAAGAAGTCCGGAATCCGTGAAGTACCGTCTTGCCTTCCGCCTCC
>JAYVOT010000507.1:0-1718 GCA_043757795.1 Chthonomonadaceae bacterium
CAGGATCAGGGCGGTCGTGAAGCCGCCCTCTTTTCTCAGCGGAGAAAGAAACGCGTCGTTCAGAGCTAAATATTCGGAGGCGCGGAGTTCCGGGCGAACGCCCTTCCTGTTCGCCTCTCGCATGTAGGGAGGAGCGAATGCGCTTGTGTCCGGCGGAACGTCCTGAACAGGTTGAAAGGGAGGAAGCGTCATGCCGCCGGAGTTAAGGCAGTCCGTAAATCCTGGGTAGACGGTCATCCCGTCCCCTTTCACGATCTCGGTTCCTGCCGGAATCGCGACCTCTTTCCCGACGGCTTGTATCATCCCGTCTCGTAATAGGACAGTCCCTTTTTCGATAATACGTCCATCGCCGATCTCAATTCGGACGTTTGTGAGGGCGAATGCGCCGGTTTCGCGATAGGACTGTGCGTGCAAGAGTTTAGTGGGGAACGCAAGACTGAGAATGAGAGCGAAGCGAAGCTGATTTCGCACAGCGTGATCTCCTTATCAAATAGGCATGAGACTTAAATCGAATGGACGAAGTTGAAAATCCTTGCGGCGGTGCGGGGAAGTCTTTTCAGTATAGATTTTTGCAACGCAAAAAGTCAAGGGAAATGTGAGGAGGACGAACAGCGCTCATCGCCTGCGCAGAGATGTCGGACTGAAGTTCGCAACCGGAATTTAGGAGTCCTTTGAAACGGACGGACTGAAGTCCAACATCTCTTCACGGACTCAACAATCGTCAAAAGTCTCTCTCAACCCGCGAATCGGGTTTCTAGAAGCCCATCTCCTGGAGAGAGCGGTAGCGAACGTTAAGGAGAGGGGTTGGGGTGAGGTTCTCAACCCGCGAAGCGGGTTTCTGGAAGCCCATCTCCTAGAGAGCGGTAGCGAACGTTAAGGAGAAGGGTTGTAATGAGGTTCTCAATTCCAGAAGCGGTTTTCAACCCAACACCTCTTTTGCTCTCGCCTGCTCAATCGAACTCTTTATGCTGTTCCGGGTTCAGAAATCTTTGTACGATCGGATTTGACGAAGCTTTCACCTCGTCCGGAGAGCCGTAGACGACGATCTCTCCGTTGTGCAACATAGCGACCCGGTCTGAAATTCGGAAAATGGATGGGATGGCATGTGACACGACGACGGAAGTGATTCCGAGTCGCTTTCGAGTTTGCATAATCAGTTCGTCAATCACGTTCGTCGTGATCGGGTCAAGTCCGCTCGTGGGCTCGTCATAGAAAACAATAGATGGCTTCATCGCGAGAGCGCGCGCTAGTCCGACGCGCTTCTGCATTCCGCCCGATAGTTCGGAGGGATAGAGTTTCTCAACGCCCGGCAACTCCACTTGTTCAAGTCGGTCTTTGACGACCGCATCGAGTTCGCTCTTTTTCATGCCCTTAGAATGACGCGCCAATCCGAAAACGATGTTGTCATAGACATTCAGGGAGTCCAGTAGAGCGGCGTATTGGAAGACAAGTCCCATTTTGAGGCGAACTTTATCCAGGTCATTTTCGGAGATCGTTGCAATGTCCGTTTCATCAATTAAAATCTGACCTGAAGTGGGCTTGTTCAATCCAGTTAATAACTTAAGAAGAGATGTTTTGCCACTCCCGGACTGCCCCATAATCGAAACGATTTCTCCCTTCCCAATATCTAAATTGATATCGGAAAGGATTTTTTTTCCGGGCACGGAGTAGTTCAAGTTTTTGACTTCAATCGCTGTCGTCATAATGGAAATTTGGAA
>JAYVOT010000508.1:0-1716 GCA_043757795.1 Chthonomonadaceae bacterium
CCTCTAACTCCGTTCGATTTGCGATCCTCAATATGTTGCTTCAATACGAGCAAAAATTCATCCGTTTTTGATCTGAGATCTAATACGTTTCTATGCTGATTAGCATCGTCAAAAGTCAATTTTTCGAGATCGGAAAGTTCGAATTTAATCTCCCTTAAAGATTTGTCATAGGGTTCAAGAAATGTTTTGTTTCCTGTAAGCAGATAGCCGCGCTGTCCTGTCTCCGCATCGACAAGCGTGGAGAGGATCGTCTGAATGCGAAGCTTGACATGCTCAGTTTTCGAAACTTGATCTTTCGTTTGAACAAGACGACTTATGTTGTATTGAGCCATGCCCGCATTGACTAAAATGATGGCCAGCGTCAATACGAAAACCAGTATGATTTGAAAATATCGTGAATTTTTCATATGAGAGTCATATTTTCGTGTCATCTTTACTGGCGGTTTTCCTGAAGTCCGAGGCATCTGCACAGTGTGAATTCATCGCCGAAGCCGCCGGATTTTACAATTACCGGAAGGTTGTCCATGATGGAAGGCGCGAACTTTACAGAAGATAAGCTCAGGAAAACGCCCTGCACGATTCCCGGCTCAAACTCTCCTTCGATCTTCAATCCTCTGCACCCGAATCCATGACCGAACTGATGCGCCGTTTCTCCGCCAGTTGCGATGAGAGCGTCAAAAAGTCGATTTTTAGATATTTCTCCAAGATCGCAACGGCTTGTAAGTCGAACGTTTTGCAAAATATATGCTAAACGACCAAGATTCTCACCGACTCCTCGCTCCTCCGCAATTGACGTTGTCAAGACAACGATCCGTCTTCCGCTCTCCCAGATTTTCCGCATTTCCAAAACTGCATTTTCCGCTCCGCCCTTGCCGGACTGCAATACGATGGGAGGGTAGCCGATTTTGGCTGAAAGTTGAACAGCCTGTCCCCTACTTGCGGGATTTACGCTTCCTACTGCGACAAGAACTCTTTTTTGAGCAAATACGTGATTGCATTGGGTGAATGGAACTTCCGCTATTTCCGCTTCGTCAAGAGTGTAGAGTTGAATTTGAGCGAGACGCGTTGCAATCGCTGTCGCAAGCCCTCCGGATCCCACCGGGAGAAAACAGTCGGGATAGGCGATTAAGATGCTGGCGATGCGATCCAAATCGTCTTGATCTTCAGCGTCGCAAAAAATAGGTTCGAACGATCCGGTACTAATCATTCTACTTATTTCATCCGGCGAAAAGTCGCGGCTAAGAAGCATTTTTGAAAACAGAGCGGCGTTTTCGCCCTCTTTGTCTCCGTAGCCGAAGGCTTCGCGCACTGTTTTGTTTTGTGGAACGTTGTTCAAATACACTCTTCCGCCGCGAACCGTTCTTCCGTTTGCCGGAAACGCAGGGCAGACTATTGGAATCCTCCCTGGAAGTTCTTCGAGGGTCGTCTCGAGGTCAAGACGCAGGTGACCTCGAAGAAGGCTATCAATTTTAACGTACCAATATTTTGGACAATGTTCCTTTGCCGCTCGCACGGCGCCCCGCACGCCCCTCTTTATGGAAGAATTAGACGATTCCGAGAGCCCTCGGGTTCCGGAGTCCCAGGCGCAGGCTTCGGTTTCGTATTGAATAAGGTTGTTAAATAGGCTTTGAGGACGATACTTGCGCTTCAGGATCGCTTCGGAAGCGAATCCTTTCCTGGCGAAAGGCGCGACCGAATCGGCAGCTCCAGTAAGAT
>JAYVOT010000509.1:0-1715 GCA_043757795.1 Chthonomonadaceae bacterium
ATTGACGAGTTCGACCGTTTCGGGGCTAGGGACGCGCTTTGTCAGCCAGGAAGGAAGACGTGAGTTCAATGGTTTGGGTTCCTTGATATTGCAATAGTGATATACATAGTTTACCCTATATCTCGAAACAGAAGTTTGAGCTTCGCTGATTGGCTTCAGACATGCTGTTGGTCGCGACAGACAATTCTTTGCTGAAACCCTTAGAAGTAAAATACTCAAATTTATCGTTTTAAGGAGAAAAAGAGCGTCCATCACGCTTTAATTCAATTTAGAAAAAATTTATAAATAGAATGTATTGCATTGGAAGCTATTATTACCGCTAGTATTAGTACAGTGTCTCTCAATTGCGTGCAAAGCGAGCGTGCTATTTCTCATGATTCGAAATAACCCTCTTTAAAGCAACGAAGTGAAAATCGGACAGCCTTGCTCTATGAGCTTGCGATTTCCATCTTGATCGCTCTCGGTCACAAACACGGATCTGTTCTGACGAAACGCTCGAAGGCATTCAGAGTACATCGTTCCACCCTCCCGAACATCAAGAGCGACTATTTTTTGCGAAAGCGAAAAAATCAGCCGGTCTCGACGCCGATTGTTTGCGCCGATGCTGTGATCGTCCAATCGGAAACAGGAAAGAGCCAGATCTCGTGAGACAGCGAACTCAGCGTCCCGAATTCTCGCTGCAGTGAACGGCGCTCGGTCGAATCGGGGTCCTAAAGCTTCCCGCAATCCTCTGTCAAAGACAAAGAAGGTTGGGGAGTTTTGCCGTTGAGCCGTGAGAGCCAATAGTTTATAGGGCGAACGGTCATGACCTGTCACAGGGACGCCTCCTTGCGTCACGAGGTCGGCAGAAATGGTTTCCAGTTTTGAGAGAGTTTCGGCGGAGGCGCCGTTCGAGACGGCGATCGTGTAGGTAAAATGAGCGCTTCCGCTTTGCGCTGAGTATTCAGCCTGGTTGAAGCGCTGTGTTTGTTCCCCCTGCGATTCCACGATTTTCGGCGAGCATAGGGCAAGCAACGACTGATTTCCACGAGTGTAGATAAGCGGAGGCGGAGCGTCATCGTAGCTGTCAAGAGCTTTCGGATAGGAAGCGCTTTCGATGGAGAGAACTTGAATTTCGGAGAGACGAAGCGTACGAGCGAGTTCTGAGCTTTGCAACAGCAACGCGCTTCGATTTTCCGACAAGTACTCGGCTGCGACCGCTTGCAACTCATATCGTTCAATTAAAGTCTGCGCCTCAAGGGAGAGAAACTCTTCCGGAGAGAGGCGATTTTGAGAGTGAAGACGAAGCAGGCGAGCCAGCGCCTTTTCGCCGATTTGCGGGACGCTATGGAGGAGCAAGAGAAATTGAGTAGGGCTGACTGCATCGCCCTTCTCCCTTTGGATGACCATGGCAGACACCTCGGATCAAAGATAGATAGAAGTGAGATTTAAATCGACCTTCTTCGGAGCTTCGACTGAAGGGTTTGTACGCTGAAGGCGATACTGCGCAAAAATCTCTGCCCGTCGCGTCGGTTTGAAACGATAGGATTATGAAGTTTGCTGAGCAATTGTGAATGTCCGACATTACTACTCGTTAGATTGAGGCAGAGCCTCGTGGACTAGGAACGCTTGCTGAATAGTATTGACTGATGTTACGCAGACCTGACGACCAAATGATTTTTTCGAGAGCGCTTTTGAATCCCATGACTAAAGTCACGGTCTCAGTGGCGCTTCGC
>JAYVOT010000510.1:0-6245 GCA_043757795.1 Chthonomonadaceae bacterium
CCGTTATCGCGGTACTCATCGTCCGGCAACCCCAATGATTTTTGGCCTTGGGCGGTTTGCAACCAGTAGAGGTAGCCTAAGACTCGATCCCGATAGAGCTTCTCCACCCTGTCCCGCTCCCGAAAGTCGCCCTCTGCGTATTTGTAGTTTATCTCTTGCAGATCGCCCCCTTGCGGGTGCTGATTGAGCTCATATTTGTCCGCAGGAAGTTTGCCGGAGGTAAGCGCCCATGAGTCTTTCCAGGCGGGCGAATGGTCGAAATCTTTCGGGCTGTAGTTCGGAGGCTTCGGAATTGTTTTGTCCGACTCTTTTCCGTAGTCTTTCACAGTCAGAAGATACCCATACGATTGCATCCGATTATCGCCTGCGCCCGTGCTTCCCGGCAAGTATTTATCGTTCTTGCGATCATAGTAGATGACCCCGTTGTGCGGCTCCTCAGGAGAGCGCGCCTCTCTTCCAATTCGATAGGGCGCTCCCGCCCACGCTGCAAGATCCCCGCAGTCTGTGGAGTCTATGAAGACTTTCGCGGTAAATTCCGCTTTTCTCCCGGTCGGTTTGCCTGCGGAATCCAACTCCTCCGCAGTTATGGAAGTTACTTTTTTGCGCCCATGAATAGTCGTGACAGTTTTGACTTTTGAAAGGCGGGTGCGACGGTAGAGAGTGAGATTTGGGACTTCGTAGAGCAAAGATTTCATTGCCTGATGCGAGATTCGCGGCTCATATCGCGTGCCGTCCGTTTTAATTCCCTCATTCGCATAAAGAGTCTGAACTCGATCTCGAAACTTTGTAAAAAAACCGCTTGCATGGTAGTCGCGGCGAAGATCGGTTGCGCTCAAACCGTTTACAGGCATTCCCCCGAAACGAGTTGTCGGCTCAAGCAACGCCACTTTCAGCCCTCGGCGCGAAGCCTCGTAGGCGGCGGCGACGCCGCCGGAAGAGGCTTGAACGATCACGACGTCAAATGTGGAGGGTTGCGCTTTTGAGGACGGGAATTCAGCAAAGGTTCGCTCGACATATCTGCGAAGATCGGACTTTTTGTCTTGAGAGATCGCTTGAAGCGCGTAGTCGTGCTTTGAGTCGGGGATCAAGTTCGTGTCGTCATATTCAGTAGAATCTTTTGGGAGGTCCGCTAATTTTTGTCCGTCACGCATTAAAACATAGCCGGTTGCGCCCTCCGCCGGAAGCCAATAGCATTTGATTTCGGTTGAAGAGACAGTGATCGCTTCGAAGGAGCGCGGGGGCGAACTCATCAATTTCGGCACGGATACGGGATTGGGAACAGGCTCTAACTGCGCTTTTACGATTGGCGGGGAGAGAAATGCGGACGCGATGCAAAGGGGAATGAAAAACAGACGCATTGGCATTGATCCTTGAATTGGAAGTTCGATCTCTAGCTGGGTTACGTCTCTGTACAACGAGATGTACCGCATCGTTGCAAACCATCACAAGCGGGAGCCGGGCAATGAATTACCTTTCCCAATATCCTTTGCACACGATGCAAAAAGCGTCTTCGGAGGTCTCGCGTCCATAGGACGCACATTCATTTGATAGGTGTTTTCAACACCCGTCCCTAGCGTCCGGAGGTCGCTAGGGCGTAGCCGCGTAGCGATGTTTTCCACAGCCTTGTTTCAGGGCGCAAAAACTTGACTGTGGCGCGGTTAGCCTCAATTCTTCGTTCGAAATTCGAGCGCAGTCAGCGGCACAATTGTGGATTTTTGAGCGAGCGTGTCGTTCATCTTGCCGGAGCGATAGCCTTCAAGATCGAGGGAGACATAAGCGTAGCCAAGCTCTTTGAAGCGGGCGAAAATTCGTTCTCGAAGCTCCACGACTCGCACGATGTCTTGAGGCTCTACTTCGATTCGCGCCACGGTGTCATGATGTCGCACTCGGAACTGCCGAAACCCAAGTTCGCGCAGGCATTTTTCGCAACCGTCAAGCCTCGCAAGCAGATCCGCAGTGATATTTGTGCCATAGGGGAAGCGTGAGGAGAGGCAAGCGAAAGAGGGCTTGTCCCAGTTCGGCACATTTAAGTGCAGAGCGAGAGCGCGAACATCCGCTTTCGTCATTCCCGCTTCTCGAAGCGGGCTACGCACTCCGCGCTCCTCCGCCGCTTTCAATCCCGGACGATGATCTCCCGGCTTGCCGTCGTCGGAATGAGAACCGTCCGCAATCCAGGGAATATTTCGTTCCGTCGCGACTTTTTGAAGCTCCGTAAACAGTTCCGTTTTGCAGTGATAGCATCGGTTCGAAGTATTGACTGCGAAGTTCGGGTTGGAGAGTTCGTGCGTTCGAACGCGAGTCACCGTCACTCCCATCTCCTGAGCCACAATGAGGGCTGCGTCCACTTCGCCCTGCGGGAACGCCTCGGAGTCTCCCGTCACCGCGACAGCGTTCGTTCCCAGAACGTCCGCAGCCACCTTCAATACCAGCGTGCTGTCCACCCCGCCGGAGTATCCGATGACCACTTGACCCATTTCAGCAAAAATCCGGCGCAGACGAGAGTACTTCGTGTTCAGTTCCGGGGAAAGCGTTTTCGCAGTTGTCTCGATTCCAGCTTCAAGCGCCTCTAAGACTGGGTTTGCCATCATATCTCCTCAAAAATTTAGCGCGAAAAGCAACCTTGCGCCTCAACTCAATACCTTTAAGACTATTATGACACGGAACTGTTTCAATCGAAGCATTTGGGTTTTGCAAGTAAAAATATAGAGTTTACGTTCAAAACATTTATATCAATTGCGTTAAAACGTCTTCCCGAACTCCGGGTGAAAAAATTGGACGGGAATCTTGCGTATTTGCGCCCCCCGTTGACGCAACGGCGTCCCCAAATTGAAGCGGGCGTTTCACAGTCGGCATCACACCAAAATACGTATAGGGTTCTCCAAAAGTTCTTTCAAAGCCAACAGGAACCGAGCGGCGGGAGCGCCGTCAAGAATACGATGGTCGAATGTAAGACAAAGATTCATGAGGGAGCGCACGACTATCCGTTTCGCTATGACGGCGGGTTTGTCCGAGATTCTCCCGATGCCGAGGATTGCGCACTGACCCGGAGGAATGATCGGGTCAAAGAGATCGATGCCGAAGGAGCCGAGGTTGGAGATCGTGAAAGTTCCGCCAGCCAAATCTTCCGGCGTGAAGGTTCCGCTCAGAGCGCGCTCCGTGAGCGATTTGCGCTCCTTCGCTATCGCTCCAAGTCCCTTTTCTCCTACCTGTTTCAAAACTGGAATCACTAGCCCGCCCTCGATTGCAACGGCAAAACCAATGTTTTTGGCGGCGTGCAGACGGATTTCGTCCCCGACGAGAGACGAGTTCAATAGCGGATGCAGTTCCAGACACCGGGCGACTGCGACAGCTAACAGGTCGTTGAAGGAGAGACGAACGTCATGCCGTTTCTCAAAATCCGGAATGATCCTCTCGCGCATCGCCGCGCATTCCGTCATGTCGATCTCCATAGCAAGGGTGACGGAAGGAATCGTCTGAACCGATTTCAGGACGCTCTCAGCCACACGTTTGCGTATTCCTTGCAGAAAAATCACTGCGGATTGAGCAGGCACGACAGCTTCCGTTATTAAGGTGTGGGAGTTCGCGCTATCGGCGTGTCGAAGAACGTCTTCGCTTCGAACTCGACTGCCCGGAAGCCCCAATGAAAGCGATTCCAGGTCGATTCCCAGATCATCCGCGATTCGAACGGCAAGAGGAGTGATTCGAGGAGCGTCGCGATTAGTCAGATCCGAAAAAACGGAATGGCTTGTAAGCGAATGGGCGGCATTTTTGATGAACGCATTAACGTCGCGCTCGATCACTCTTCCTTCCGGGCCGGACCCTTTTCCTGCAAGAAGATTCAGTTGAACGCCTTTTTCATCGGCTAAACGCCTGGCTCGGGGAGAAATTCTTAACGGAGAGGAGTCCGCCTGAACCGAACCGGATCGCTCATCATCGGAGGGACTTGATGAAGCGGGAAGGATTTCGTCGTACCCTGATTTATCAGGATTTATTTCCGACATCTCGTTTATCGGCTCATCCGCCTCGCCAATGATTGCAATAGGGGTCCTGATTAAAATGGAATCGCCTTCTCGAACGAGCAGTTTGCGGACAAAACCGGATGCCGAGCTTTCCACTTCCATCGTCGCCTTGTCGGTCTCAATCTGCAGAATCGCTTCGCCCTTCACCACTCGGTCGCCCTCGATTTTAAGCCACTTAAGAGCCGTCGCTTCCTCCATCGTAGATCCCAATTGCGGCAATAGGATTGAGTGAGCCAAAAAATCTCTCCTAACCTAAATCCGAATTTCCGGTCTTCTTGTCGCGCTGCACCAACCAGAGAACCCAAATGGAGAGTCCGATCAATAACGCGTAAGCGACAAAAGGTCCGCCGATGCGCGGGCCGAAATCGTTCAAGAGAAAGTCCATTCTGTCGATGAGAAGAGCGAGTCGCGCCATGATCGTCGATCCGAAAATGGCGCCGAATGTGAACATCAGCATCCAACGGCCCCACTTGGAAGAGGTCTTCAGCACGGGGTGTTTCAGTTCAAACGAGAAGAAAAAGTAAGACAAGACGCAAACGAGTATGAACATGAAAATCAAATTGTTCAGGGCGTCCGTCCAGAGAAGTTTAGGGATCGCTTTCTGACCTGCGACAAGAATTTCGCCATGCGGGACGACCGGCTTAAATGAGGAAGATATCTGTTTCCAGGTGTCGTTCGCGAAGACTTGAAACGACCTGCCCGCCGTGACTCCCAGAAAGAAACCGATGACGAGGCGGGAAAGCCAGGCGTACTTTTTCGAGAAAATAAAGTAGTAGAAAAGACCGATGATGAGTCCGAAAACGAGCCACCATTCGCCTTTTAGAAGAGGCGTCCACCACAACGGTTCAAGCACCTGCGTCCAGGATTGGGAGATGAGGTAGCCTGTCGCCAAGCCAAGGTAGATGTGCTCGAAGAGTCGGTAGAGTTTGTTCTCTTTGTAGAGAATCGAGTACAGTCCCAGCGTGCAAAAGGCTGCGAAGAATGCGATCAACGTATCTTTATTTTGAAGAAGCCATGCGGTCATGCGGATTGCCCTCCCGCTGTCATCCGTCGTTGTCGCTTTTCTAGCAGTAAGGCGATATTCCCTACGATAATCAGCCCCATTATCAACAGATGCGCAAAGGAGGAGGAAAGGCCGGCGCGAGTCGCTTTGCCGGGAATATGCAGCAGCTGCTCATACTCTATCGCGCCCTGCAGCCCCCCCATCATCCCGACTACCTGCTTGCTGTCAATATAATTGAACATCTCCGGAGCCATTACCGAAGTTAATGCCGATCCCATCGGAACTTGCGCCGGGCCCTGCAAGAACTGTATGTAAGGAAGATAAGTGTTGGAGGGAGTGACGTCGATGATGAGTGAGAAATCGCGAGCCGTCTTGATCCCGTGCATCACCTCAAGCGTTCCAAGGGGATGCTTTCGATTGTCGTTTTTCATTGTTTGAACGACATCCTGAACCATCGCTTTCAGGGTGTTCTCCTGCGCAGCGCTCGGGTGATAACCGAAATTCGTCCAGTCTTTTCCCTCGACATAGGAGTACTCTTTTTGAAGTCGTTCCGCCATCGCCTGTCCCAAAGTCTCCGCCTGAGGATCTCCAAAAGCGAGGAGGGCGAAACGTACGTGGCGCTTCATAAAATGTCGCATCAGCGCTTCGGTTTGCGCGCCATTCTCACCGCGCGTAGAGGCGGACCAATCCAACCCGAACAGGACGAACGAATCGGAAGGAAGCAAATCTACTTTATCGTAGAGAGCTTTCGTCTGAGGAGAGATGTTGACAGGCAACGAGATATTCAAAAAAAACGGCGTTGTCACGGCGAGCATCAACATGAAATAGAGCGTCCGTCTGTCAATTGTCTGCAAAATTCTAAGCATGGTATGAGTTCCATCTATAAAAGCGGGCAAAAATTTTCGCTAATCTTGTCCTTCAAAATAGGATCCGCGTTCCAATCCTAGCCAGATGCGCAGAGCCGCCGCAAGGCTGCCGATTCCAAGTCCGAAAGCGATCGCCCTTGTCGCGGCGGCGTTCGCGATCGTCAAGATCCAGTTGCGAATCACCTCGACGTGGAGCGGGGCGGGCAGGTGTTTCGTCAACATTTGCCCGACGGCGATCTGGCCCAGCATCACAATGAACGCGGTGCATAGCAGGAGAGTCGCCTCCGTGGACTTTACTCGAAACGCACGGTAAGCGGCAGAGACGATATAGAAGGCGATCATCGAAAACATTGTGGC
>JAYVOT010000511.1:0-6226 GCA_043757795.1 Chthonomonadaceae bacterium
GTTCAAAAACCGCCGTCTCAAATCCTGTCAAAATGATGCTGCCGGAAAGGAAAGTCTGCTTCGGAACTTTCGCTGTCTCCGGCTCGGAAATCGCGCCGGGTTCCGCTTCCGTAGCAGCAGGCTCTTGCGTCGGGGGCGACTCTTTCAATTTTGGAGGACGCAAGCGAAAACTGACTAAACTCTCCTCGGAACTCCCTTTTAGTTCGTATTTAAAAGGTTCTTCAGTAGTGAAAGTCAAACGCTTAGCTTTCAAGCGCGCTGGTTCTAAAAGTTGAACGGTCTCTTTCAGAGTCGCATCGACTGCGCCGTTTAATGAAACGATTTTGTTTTCATAGTCATATCTTAGTTCGCTTCCTGTCCCCTGCAACTCTTGTTCGCCTTGCTTATCAGTTAAGCCTTTTGCGGCTTCCGGTTTTGGGCGAAAGAGCCTGTAACGCAACGAGCCTTTTGCTGAGACGCTTTTAATATTTGCGGCGGTAGCATCATCGAATTCCGCTTTAATATCGTTTGCGCGAAGGGTGATTTCCGTCTTATTCTCGGGATTATTGAACTCCGCTACCGTTCCGATTCCCTGAATATGAGCGACTACCCCACGTTGAAACCGCCCGCTTGAGAAGTTGTGCAGATGCAGTGAACCGGAAAATGCGTTTTTTTTCGCCTTCTCGCCCGTTTTCAATTTGGGCTTTCCAGACGAAATAGTCAGTGAGTTTTTTTCCGCATCGCCTTCCATCGTATACGCATTCGGCGATTTACTGAGGTCCGCTACCAATTTCGGAGTATGGATTTTATCCGGCGACGTTAGATTAGGGGCAATAAAAGTCGCATTGGCGTTAAAGAGAGTAAGGAGGTTCTTTCCTCTATCGAAGACGCCTCGGCTTGCGGTTCCCTCAACGACGTTTTCTCCGGATTCTCCGTTTTTGATTGGTTGCTTCAACTTATACGTAAGATTGCCGGACATTTCCAAGATCGCCTTTTCGGATTTGCCGTTTCCAAGATTGGATCCCTTCATATTGTCCGCTTCCAACAGATAGACAGCGCCAGTAGAGCCGCTGCTAAACGTCACGAGCGGCCTACCGCTCAAGTCCACGGAACCGGAACTCCTTGTTCTCTTACTTGTATCAATCACAGCCTGACTAGCATTTGTTACGGTGAAGTCGCCATACGTCAACGTTAGCTTTTGTTTATTAGTATTTGTCTTCTGTGCAAAAGCCGACAAGGCATTCAACATCAACAACGACAGGAGTGCGGAAGTTGAAATACTGTAAACTTTACTTAATGAAAATCTTTTCTTTAACCATGTCATAGATAGTGCTTTCGCCCTCTTGCGTGATTGGAGCATCTTGAGGTTTGGGTTGAGAAATAAGTTTTGTGCGGCCTGTCGCTCGAAGAATGCGTCCGTCCGTTTTCCATTCGATCCTATCCGCAGTCAAAACCGTATTCGGAGGGTCTTGAAGCGAAGTGACAGTGCATCCGCCGGTACCAATCAGGGAATTGTCCTTCTGATCAAGCGTCATATGCGACGCAACTACGTTGAGAGTGTGTTTCCCCATAGAATACATTTCAGCATTCACGCCGTTCATTTTTGCAATGAGATAGTTTTGTCTCTCATGACGGATATTCCACCCGGTTTTGTTCAGGAGATCGCCGTTTTCCGCATTCGCGATGAGGACAGCTACGTACTTGCCTTTTTCCAGTCTATACCAGGGAAGATACCATCCCTTGCCCGCGACTTTACCAAGTTGCAACTCCGCTTTATTCTTCGTAATGACAGGCGGCAATGAAACATTGTTTCGGGAACGGCACCCCGTGACGACAAAAATGATCAATACCATTGCAAAGAGCACGAATCTTCCGGAATTTTTTTTCAGCATTTCATCTCGTCTCTAAGTCATAGTTGGAACTGAACTGAGCATTTGGCGTAAGTTTGAAGCGCCAATCCTGCGCCCCAAACGTCGCGGTCTCAACTTGAAACTGCTTGAAGCGGGATGATCGAACTCAGCTCCATGTTCCGGCGCAACTGTCCGCAGGCGGCTGAAATCGCGTGTCCGCGAGTCATTCGTTGAGTCGCGATGCGCCCGGCTTTCTCCAACTCCTCGCGAAACTTAGTCACGCTCTGCCTTGTGGGACGTTTGAAGCCCTGGGAAGTCTCAACATAGTTGAATGGGATGAGATTTACGTTTCCGGGCAAGTTTTTCTCTTTTAGCAGAGATGCAAGCGCGCGCGCATGTTCCGGCTTATCGTTCAATCCGCCAATCAATAGATACTCAAAAGTCAAATTTCTTCGAGTGTTCGCGCTATACTCCGCGCAAGCGTCTAAAATCTCCTCGATTTTCCACTTTCTTCCAGTGGGTATAAGTGATTTTCGTAGTTCGTCGTCCGGCGCATGAAGCGAGAGAGCGAGAGTGATAGGCAAATCCTCTTTCGCTAGAGCCAATATTCCCGGCACTACGCCCACAGTGGACACAGTTAAATTACGAAACGACATTCCCACTTCGTTCCCAAGCAGTCTCAAGCTCTTGACGACTTCATCATAGTTCCAGAGAGGCTCGCCCATGCCCATATAGACCGCATGCGAGATTCGGCGGTCGCACTCCGACTGCATTTTCAAGAGTTGACCGACGATCTCTCCCGCGGTGAGGTTTCGTGCTAATCCGCCTTGCGCCGTAGCGCAAAAAGTGCAACCTGCAGCGCACCCGATCTGTGAAGAGAGACAGACGGAAACTCGTTCCGGGTAAGGGAGTAGTACGCTCTCGATTGTTTTAGCGTCTGTCATCTCCATAAGGTATTTGACTGTTTCGTCTTCCGCTCGTTCCTGATGCGCCGCCCTGGGCAACCCGATCACATAGGTCTCTGCAAGGCTTGCCCGAAGTTCACGAGAGAGATCTGTCATCTCGTCAAAAGATTTCGCGCCCCGCTGATAGATCCAGGCGGCAAGTTGCTTCCCCCTGTAAGCGGGTTGTCCTGCCTCTAGAACAAGAGTTTCCAATTCTTTTGTTGTTTTTCCGATGAGCGGAATCATAAATAAGTCCTGTTCAATGCCTTTCGAATAAAAATCCCTGGTGAGAACATCAGGGGGAATTTTTCCTCTGTCCCCCATAATCGTTGACATAATCGTATTCGGGAAAGACCCGTTCGGGAGTTTTGCTCAGGCTGTGCCACCAAGCGACAGTTCCTGCCCTAATTTTCAGAGGAGAGATTTGATTATGGGAAGTTTTGAGCGCTATTGTGCGACAATGCCTGTTGCAAATCCAGGTTAGCTTCCAGCTAAAAGCGATTCTTCCCCCAAAGTTGGGGGCGGCGTGGAGCGCCGGCGAGAGATTAAAAGTTGGAGGCAGCGTGGATCTCCGGGGGCGAGAGATTAAAAGTTGGAGGCAACGTGGAGCGCCGGGGGCGAGAGATTAAAAGTTGGGGGCGGCGTGGAGCGCCGGGGGCGCTCCACGTGCAAATCTCCCAATGCTCAGGGCTTCAAAATCCTAACCCCTTACCCTCTAGCCTCTATCGCCGTTGATTGGGGAACGCCGGAACAGTCGGAGGTTGCTTCGCAACCGGCTCAGCCTCAATCGCTTTTTGAGAGGAGCTTGCCGGAAGCGCCTTTTGCGAGTTTGAATTGGAGCCGTTTATTCCATTGCCGCCGGTGATGATCTGCGCCGCCATGAGCGTCTGCACTACTCGCATGACATCGTCGGAGCCTGAGGCGGCGGCGCTGTGCCCGCCGTCACCCGTTGTCCCGAAGTTGACAAACTGTCCGTTTGAAAGGGCTTGCGCCACTTCGCGAGTCAGTTCAGGAGCCATTTCGAGTCGCTTCAAATCGAGATACGCCTGCCCGGATTCCGCAAGTGCGACCGCTTTCATTCGAATCGCTTCCGCTTCCGCATGTGCGACCGCCATGATTCGCGCCGCGATAGCGCGTCCGTCCGCCTCCTGCATGATGACGTTTTTCTCAGCGTCCGCTTTCGCTTGAGTGATCTGAGTAGCGTTGAGTTCCGCTTCGCGTTGAGCGCGAACCGCCATCTGTTTCTCTGCTTCCGCTCGTGCGATGGAGGCGCCGTTGGAGGCGATTTGCATATTCAGGGCGCGTTCTTGATCATTGACTTTTTGCGCCGCTTCCAGTTGCGCGATTCGCGCTCTCTGTTCTTCTTGAGCTTGAACCACGTCGGCGCTCGCCTTCGCTCTCGCCGCAGATTCGCGTCGTCTCGCCTCCGCGACTTCGCTCAGAACCGCTTTGATATTCAAACTGTTGAAGGCGAGACCGAGGTCGAGAAGTTCTCGCGAACAGGCGTCTTTGATGATGACAGCCAACTCGTCGTCGTCGCTCGTGACTGCTGCGACCATAGCGCCTCTAGGGGAATCTCCAGGGGCGGTCATCGCTCCGGACGGCGAGGCGGGCAAGAGATTAGGCTTTGCATTCGAGTTGAAAAGTTGATCGTGTTTGAGAAGGTTGATCGCACGTCTTCCAGCGGAGGAGAGCACGTCCGTCAGCGTGGAAAGTTGTTCGTCCGGCGACTTTGAAAAGAACTTGTTCGCAGCGGTATTTACCATTGCATCGGTTTCGCCGACGCTGACGATCGCAGAAGCGCGAACGGTGACTTTCACCGGCGCAGGTCGCCCGTTCTCGTCCAGATCCGCCGTCTGATCCGTCAAGTCGATATCCACATTGATCGCCTGCGCAGGAATAACCTGAGTGACGGTCAAAAGCGGGATCATCATAGCTTTGCAGGGACCTCGGTAGATCACCAGACCACCCTTGAGCCAACTCACAAGTCGAATTTCTCCCGCTTCGACGTTTCGTAAAAATGCGTTTACGATGATTGGAAAGAGTCCAAACACTACTAAAAGAACGACCGCACCGGTAATTAACGGTATCATGCGCTAAACCTCCCTAATTTCATTTTATTTCAATTCGGGCGGATCAATTTCCGTCTTGATTGAGACGCTGACGCGCTGACGCGCCGTGTCCACTTCGTCAATGCATAGCGCGTCGCCTACGTGTACAGGCATCATCGACTGATGCGCGGGCAGGCTCGCGGAAAACTGCACGACTCGTCCGTCGTGGTTGATTGCAACCACTCCTTTGCCGTTCGAAAATGGCGTGACGGCTCGAGCTTCTTTTAAAATCATGGTTTCGAGAGGAGATGTCGGCTTCCCCTGAAAACTGAACATCCAATTCCAGAGTGGCCGGGCTACAAGGTATTCAATAGCTAAAGCAGGGACGATGGCGACGACGCCGGAGAGAGGAGCGGACAGGTGCAACGACTCCTGCAGGGCGAATGCGAACGCTCCGAAAAGAGCCATAACTGTGAAAATCGCGCGCGGAGACGGGATTAAGCTTGTCGCTGCAAATCCTGACTGCTGCGAATTCACTCCGGTTTTCGCAGTTGAAAGAGCGTCATGCGCAGGCGCATTAGCGCTTGAAACATGCGCATGAGTTCCTGTTGTATGTGCGACCACAGCGCCGTGACCGGCGGAATGACTTCCGATGTGAAGACCGTGATGTCCTCCGATTGAAGAGTGGTGATTGAGACCGGGAAGCGCCATAAGGATCAAACCGACGACCCCTAATATCAAACAGAAGAGAAACATACCGCCTCCGCTTCTGAAGTCCGAACCTGATCGCGCCCCACGGGACGCTGATTAGGGTTTTAGGACTAAAACTTAATTGAATTACAATTTGACGGATTGTCCATCAGCTATAGTATACTCCAAACAGAGCGGGAAGTTTTGAATCCGAATTGAGAGTCTAAAGATGACTTCTGACGTCTTGGTCAGCAGCAACATGCGAGTGGAGGAGATGCGGACGAGTTTTGTTGGGGATGCGGGTTTGCGACTACCGGATTTGACGAAACCTGGAGGAAACGAGGCTTGACAATACCGCCATGGCGCGAACCTTTGTCAGACCGAGTCCCGCCGAAGATTTTGCGCAGGATCACATGCGGGCGGGCGCTCCGTTGATCGCGTCGTGTTTTTCTCTCTATTCTACTTGCGCTCGAAGGGTGTGATTTTCTCTGTTTGAACCATGATGTCCATGATTAATGGATTAACATGATTGCTCTGCCGAGAGTCTTCAGCAATGATTAAACCTGAAGAGATTCCTTATGAACCTGAGGCAAATTTCGGAAAGAGCGCATTCCACCATGCAAATCCCATAATCATGGGCATCATGGTTCAGCACTACCCCCCGCGAAGCGAGTTCACTTTCAAAGTAACTCTTGTATTGGCGGCTAGTTTG
>JAYVOT010000512.1:0-1709 GCA_043757795.1 Chthonomonadaceae bacterium
CGGACTGCAACTCCTGTTGAGCCGGTTTGTCGCCTCTCGCTCCTCGCAATTTGCCCTGGGTCTCCGTGGCTGCTTCCTCGATTTTGCTTTTCTGATCCGAAGTCAGTTTCAGGTCTCCGAGAACTCCCAATGGAATCGCCTTCGTTCGAACGAGCATTCCCAGCATCGGGGTCGCCTTCGTAAGCGCCGCTTTCTGCTCGGCAGTCAGGATCGCAAGCAGTTCTTCGTTCGCTTTCGTTCCTATCTCTTTCATCTTGACTTGATCGCCGGCCGCCGATTTTTCATCTTCTTTGAGCTTGTCCTGAATCGCCTCTATTGTGGGTTTCTGATCCTCTTTCAGTCCGACAGCGAAGTCGATGGCGCTCACGGGTAGAATTCCCATGGATACGCCGCGCCCTCTTCTGGTTTTTCCCTGACCTTTTGCCGCTTTGCCGGAGACGTCCGCAGGCTGTCCGGAAATTTGCGCAGGTTTCGCCGCGTCCGTTGTTTCTTGCGCAAAGGCGGGTACGCTGAGGGCGAACAGGAGTCCTGCGCCCAACAAATAGTTTTTCATCGTTATCATGTTTATCCGGTCTCCAATTATGTTTAATCTCGTTCGCTTCAACGAGCGAAACTTGCCGCTCTAGTCGAATTCACAGGGAGAGACGTGAGAAAATCATATATGTTCATTTGCCGCCGACAATATTTTACGCGCTCTTTGCAAGCATAGGAGTCAGGAACTCAAAGCTTGCTCTCAAGCAATCGAAAGGATCGCGCCTGCAGGTGTCCTGCTCGATACAAAGCCATTCGACTCCGGCGGCGTCGCAGGCCGGCAACAACCCCTCCCAATCCAGGTTTCCCTCTCCGATGGGAGCCATCACAGGCTGACCTTTTTCGTCGATCTCTTTGTCTTTCACGTGGATGACAGGCTGTCTGCCGGGCGCGCGTTCAAAGATGCGCACAGGGTTGACTCCGGCGTGATCCGTCCAATAAACGTCTTGTTCGAGAAGGAAATCCGGGTTTTCAGCCTCAATGAAGAGATCGAAAAGAGTCTTGCGTCCGGGACCGATTCTAAGAAACTCGAACGCGTGGTTGTGATAGCCGAATCGAATTCCCGCTGCTTTCAGTCGCGCGATAATCGGATCTGCGTCTCGCACGAACTGCAAATATCCTTCCGCCCCTCTTTCTCCGTAGCTGCCGGGAATGGAGCCGATCGCAGTGAAGTCGCAACCTAGTATCTGATGCGTTTCGATCTCTCGATCAATTTCATGTTGCAGACCGTGCCAACCGATGTGCGTGGCAATACACTTGATTCCGTGATCGTCCAGCATTTTTCTGGCTTCTTTCGCAGAGATTTCCGGGTTCTCTCCTTCCATCGCTCCGACGGCTGAAAGTTGCACTGCGTCGTATCCCATCTTCTTGATCTTATCAAGACTCTCCGCAAATCCGCTTCCGGTTTTCACAAAATCTCGTATCGTGTACATTTGTACTGCTAACTGCATCGTCATCTCGTCCTCCCTATGCCGTTTTTGATGACTTATCTTTCGGGGTTCCCGTCTCTTATTCCTTCGCTTTGAATTGCGATAGTTGATGTCAGCGGTATACGATTGAATTGAAAATCATGATTTAGTCACTGATGTTACGCAGACCTGACGACCAAATGATTTTTTCGAGAGCGCTTTTGAATCCCATGACTAAAGTCACGGTCTCAGTGGCGCTTCGCGCCGGAT
>JAYVOT010000513.1:0-1707 GCA_043757795.1 Chthonomonadaceae bacterium
ACAGGAATGGCAGTCCTACGGGCAGGCAAGTCGCGACTCATGTCCGAAGGACATACGGCGCGAAGCGCCACCGAGACCGTGACTTTAGTCATGGGATTAAAAAAAAGCGCTCTCGAAAAAATCCTTTGGTCGTCAGGACTGCGTAACATCAGTTATAGTGTGCGAATTAACTCTAATATTTTGACATATGAACTTGGGAAGGTTGTTAGTGCGCGCCCTCGGCGCTGAAACGCCGCCCCAAATTCGGGGGACGGCAAGGCGCGCCGGGGGTGCGGGTCGCACGATAAATGAAGTTTTTGTCTTCCAGGATGGGGTTTCAACCCCGAACGATTCGGAGTTAAACCATGGATGACGTATTTGTAATCAACGAAAAAAAAGCGGCTACGACGAACTCGACAAAAAACTCAATCATTGAAATGATGAGAGAACGTTGGGCGCTTGAAAATCGTGCAAACGCGCTTCAAGCGGAAGTCAGCGGACTTGACGACATGGCGCGCGAGTTGCGAGACCGAGCGGATCGTACCGATTTCAATCAACGCGAACTTCTCAAAAACCTGGCAAAAGTTGTGGATGAATGCGATGATCTGCTCAATGTCGAAGCGAGTCGGCTCGTTGGCGCAGATCCGGAAGACCCTGTCGTTCAGCAGTCGCGCAAGTGGCGGCGGAAGCTGGAACGCACTCGGGAACACTTGATGGAACGTCTGAAAAGCTACGGAGTGACGACGCGCTTGCCCGTCGGGTCGCCGAATCCTGACCTGGACACGGTCTACGGCGTCGAAGCGTCGAACGCTGCCCCGCCCGGCGACGTCCTGAAAGTGATGCGAGCGGGTCTTCTCTGGAATGGAACCGTTTTGCGCTGTTCCCTCGTGACAGTGGCGGCTCCGGAAGGGGGCGAAAATTCCGAAGCTGATCCTCTCTAAAATCCGCAACGCGCCGATAATTCATATAGTACGCGCATTCACTAAGCCTTGTCTCCTTTTATCCGACAATTAACAGGAAGAGCGCTTGACATCTGAAGCGGCGCCTGGCGAAGGTTGGAATAATCCCATCAATCCCTTTCATCCATGTGTGAATGCTTCTTCATTACTGGAAACGATGTGTCCGAAAGCGCTCGAAGGTTTCCCAATAGCCTGAGTTGACTCAGTTTCGAGTTAGCTCAATGCATTTGAAAGTTCGTATGGAAGTAGAAAGGCAACTATGGGTCGCACGATTGGAATCGATTTAGGGACGACCAACACGGTTCTCGCAATAGTGGATAAAGGCAAACAGCCCGAAATCTTGCTCACGAGAGATCATGAAAGGCATATCCCATCCGTTGTGGCCAGGTTTAAAGACGGATTTCTAGTAGGCATGGCCGCACGAAACGTGGCGCGAGCAAACCCCGCGAATTTCGTTTTTTCGGTGAAGAGACTGATGGGAAGACGACTGAGCGACCCTGAAGTGGAGCGAGTTCGGCACAATGTATCGTTCAAGATCGCGCCGGTTCCGGACGACTCTTTCGCGGACGACGTGCGAATCATATTAGGTGGAACCGCCTATTCTCCCGTGCAGATTTCAGCTGAGATTCTCAAAAGAGTTAAGTCGGACGCGGAACTGAAGTTAGGGGAAGAGGTGACGCATGCAGTCATCACTGTTCCCGCCTATTTTGACGACAATCAGAAAGCGGCGACTCGCGAGGCAGGGCGTCTCGCCGGACTGAAGGTAAGG
>JAYVOT010000514.1:0-6214 GCA_043757795.1 Chthonomonadaceae bacterium
GGGGATGTCTTCGATCAAAAGATGTCCATTGGAGAGCAGAACTGCCAACGCCATTTCAATCACATCGCTTTTGCCGACAATTGCGGCTTCGACAGCCTCTTTAACACTTCGCGCTCTCTGCGCGAGATCCATAGCGTTCACAAGCGCCTCTTCCATTCAGAGTGTCCATTTAGAATAAAATGAGGGCGACGCCCGGACATCTGACTCACATTGAAATTATGACAGCATTCGTTTTACACCTATAAGTACAAATTAAGAATTCTCCAAAAGTTGGCGAATTCCTGCAAACTCAATGATTTGAGAACGAGAATAATCGGTTGCAGAATGCGCCCGTCTCTTGAATGAACTTCTAAAAGTACGAAAGCGCTGGGGAGCCAAACTCATGAATGAGCGTCCTTTGAAAGATAGGGTACTTTAGAATAACCCGACTCGTGAACGGGAGTACTACGGACTCAAGTTCGCCTGTAGCGGTTGCAGGGTGCGCTAAGCACATGCGTCGAATAGGCTCTAACCATGCAATTGATGGGATGGCTCTATTGCTGAAGCGTGAGCATCCGGTTGGGAAATGAGGCGCAATTAACTCAAATCCGGGCGCTTTCAGCGCAAAGCGAGGCTAATAACTTTATCGTATTACGTGCTGGAAATTCTACCTTTCGAAAAATATATTCATCTTTATCAGTTCGTAATTATTGACCTCAAGTCCGTTAGGCGGCTGTGCGATCGCTTTAACGCGCGTGATCCTGGCGATCCCGGGAGATTCCGGAAGCGTGCGAAGTTCGCCTACTTTGATCGTGTTTCCCAATCCGAGGTAGGTCTTATAAAAGTCGATGTCGTAATTGACCCCAAAAAGAGTTTGACACTCGCGCCATGCCATCATCACTGCTGCATCCATTTTCCAGGGTTCCATAATTGCGGGACATTTTAGCGTCAAACGATTTGAATATTCGGAAAATTTGACGCTGACAGCAACCATCTCTTTCTGGCTTCTGAATCGACTTCTGAACATATTCTCGAATATTGCATGCCTCTGTTCGAGGGACAAACCTGGCGTCGGCTTCTGAGCGGTTCCGATTTTATCACGAATCATCGCTGCAGTGGGTTGCCAATCCGTGAAATCATTCACTCCGGGAGCTGAAAGCGCGTTCTGGCGAAAGAGAAATAGTCCGACTGCGGTAAGAAGCGCAACCAGGGAAATGACGCTGATGACGTATTTTTTTTTCATGAATCGTCTCCAGGAAAGAAATTATTAGAACAATGCTTATAGCGTTCGCTATCATACGACAGCAAAGATAAAATTCGTCTTTGTGAGGAAATATCCTGCCTTGCGCTCCATATTTCTCATATTTCAGAGTGAAGTCTTGTCACTGAAGCAGGAATAGACCTTGAGTGCGAAGTACTTGTAAGTGAGTCCGAATTGCAATCGTTTATATAACCTACCGAATCACAACAAATGAAGGAGACGCTATTGCGCCCGAAAGTCCGCCTCTTGCGTACGATCGCACTGAGTTCCCTGTTTGCAGGATCCCTCTCGACAGTCATCGCGCAAGCGCCGCCGCCGAAACCTGTTCCCACTCCGGAGAAACCGGCGCCTCAAACGCCTCCTCCGCCCACAGCGCCTCCGCCCGCTGTCAAAGTCGTTCCCCCTGCAGATGCGCCAAAACCGAAAATCCCCGGCGCATTGAAAGAGTACAAAGAAGTCGTCACTGATAAGGCGAAAACGGAAACAGGACTGTTTACCGTCCACCGCATTGACGAGAAAATCCTCTATGAAATTCCAGTCGCCGTTTTGAACAAGCCGATGCTATGGACAACTGAAGTTGCGGAACTGCCTGCAGGCTTGGGCTACGGCGGAACTGCTGTGAATGACAAAATGGTGCGCTGGACACGCAGAAACAACAAAATCTATCTGCGACTCGTGGATAATTCCATTCGTGCCGAGGACAAAGGCGCAATTCAGAGCGCTATCGCCGCCGTGACGGTCGAACCCATCATTTTGGCTTTTGACATTGAGACGGAAGGAAAAGACAAGTCTCCGGTCATAGACGCGACACGACTCCTTAGCGGAGATATCGCCGATTTTTCCGCCAAAAGCGCTGTCAGCGGATCGGGAGTGGATCCTTCTCGCACCTACATCGAATCAGTAAAGCCTTTCCCTTCGAATATCGAGACGAAAACTGTCTATACCTTCTTCGCAGGTCCTAGCCCTTCTTTCAACGTCGGCGGACGCATCATTCGCCTCTCGAATTTCAACGGGTCAAGCGTAACCGCCACAATACACTACAGCATGTCGCTACTGCCGGATACGCCGATGATAGGACGCCTCCGAGACTCGCGAGTCGGCTTTTTCTCAGACGGTTTTCAGGATTATGGACGCAAAGAACATAGGGTAGTCGATCGAGAATACATCAACCGCTATCGTCTGGAAAAGAAAGAGCCGAACGCCGCCCTTTCCGAACCGGTGAAACCGATCACCTACTATATTAGTCGTGAAGTTCCGGAAAAGTGGCGCTCTTATATGAAAAAAGGGGTTGAGGACTGGAATGTCGCCTTCGAACAAGCCGGATTCATTCACGCCATTCAGTGCAAAGACGCCCCGACAAGAGCGGAAGACCCGAATTGGGACCCGGAGGACACGCGCTACTCCGTTATCCGATGGGCTCCCACTCCGACTGAAAACGCGATGGGACCGCATGTTTCGGATCCGAGATCCGGCGAGATACTTTCCGCTCACATCATCATCTGGCACAACGTCCTCAAGCTCGGCGAGACCTGGTACTTCTCCCAGGTAGCGCCGCTCGACAAACGCGCTGTGAAGCTGCCTCTTCCGGATGACCTGATGGGCGAGATCCTGCAGTACATCGTTTGCCACGAAGTGGGACATACTCTTGGGCTGGAGCACAACTTTAAAGGAAGCTCGGCTTACACGGTGGCTCAACTCCGAAACGCGGATTTCACCAATAGATATGGAGATGAAGCCTCGATCATGGACTATGGGCGCTTCAACTACGTCGCTCAACCGGGGGACAACGCTCGATTAATCCCGATCATCGGACCTTACGATAAGTTCGCTATCTCCTGGGGATACACTCCTATTCAGAACGTGAAAAACTCTGATGACGAGAAAGAGAAGCTGGACGAGTGGGCGTCAAAACAGGTGAATGATCCTACGGTTCGCTTCGGGAACAGCAGAGGGGACGACCCTTCGATGCAAACCGAAGACCTGGGATCGGATGGCGTCGAGGCGACGCGTTATGGCTTAAAAAATCTCAATAGGGTAGTGAATATGCTGATTCCGGCTACTTCGAAATTTGGGGAAGACTACAGCCTTTTAACCGAAATGTACCAGGCCGTTTTGTCTCAGCGAAACCGCGAGTTGGGGCATGTGGTGAATATCATCGGCGGCGTTAATCAGACGGACTATCATGGGGGAAGAGGAGGCGAAGTATTTCGACCTGTAGGTAAAGAGCAACAGGACAAGGCGCTGAAATTCCTTCTGGAATTCGGCTTCAAGACTCCGAAAGACCTTCTCGTTCCCTCCATTCTCTACAGAGTGCAGTCAACCGGCGCTGTGAATCAAGTGCTCTCAACACAGCGTTTTCTTCTTGCCAATCTCTTGAATGAGGCGCGTATTCAGCGTATGCTGGATGCTGAGACATTTATGCCGTTGCTTGCTTACAAGCCTTCCCAAATGATTACCGATCTCCAAGCGGGAATTTGGAGCGAGCTAGCGCAACCTGTCCCGGTAGTCGATCTCTATCGTAGAAATCTTCAAAGGGTCTATCTTGAATCCATGCGACCGATTCTTGTCGGGGACGGAGCCAGTCAATCCGAACTTCGAGCTATCGCAAGAGGCTCGATCAAGTCATTGGCGGGAACCGTGGATAAAGCGATCGTCAAGACTAAAGATCAGGCGACGCTTCTCCATTTGCAGGACTGTCGGACTCAGATCGACCGCATCTTGAATCCCAAAATGTAGGTCACAGGCGAGTCGGGCGCTTCAGCGCCCGGCTTGCTCCTCTTCCGAAGTTGCAGAACTTCGCTTCCAATCTCCATAGGGGTCAACTTAAGCGTTTTTGGAGCTTCTGAGAATTGGAAATCTTGATAGTGCGCGTCCTCGGTTCTGAAACTCCGACCCGAATTCCAGGATGCGAGTACAAGTTCATATCTCAAAATCCTTAACTCAACGCCTATGTTCCCTGCTGATTTCCTTGACGTTAGTACCTCACTAGCAAAGCGCAGGATTAGCTCTGCAAACTGTGCGATATTTTTCGCTACGTTCAAAGCCAATTCAGCAAGCGAACGTGCTCGGAGAGAATTGACATATTGCCAATGAAAACTTGCTCTGAACCGGACTGGAGTGAAGAACGCAAAGCTCTCGATGACGGGTTTCAAATCATCGCCGGAATTGACGAAGCGGGCAGGGGCGCTCTCGCCGGACCGGTTGTTGCAGCATGCGTCGTATTGCCAATGAACGCACTTCTTCTGGGCGTCAACGACTCGAAGACGCTCTCAGCCCTTGAGAGAGACAAGCTATACGAATTGATTGTCGGCATGGCGATCTCTTTTGGGGTTGGAATCGTCTCATCAGACGAAATAGATCGTATCAATATCCTTCGAGCGACACATGTTGCAATGCGTACGGCTCTACGAAATCTTTCTCCCGCAATCTCCCCCGACATCGCCTTGATAGACGGACTTGCAGTCCATCCCTTTCCCATTCCGCATACAGCCCTCGTCAAGGGCGATGGTCGCTCAATCTCAATAGCGGCCGCGTCAATTATCGCTAAGGTAACGCGAGATCGAATAATGCGAGATTTCGATCTTGAATTCCCCGGTTACGGCTTCGCCTCCCACAAGGGATATGGAGCGAAAACGCATCTTTCCGCGCTTGACTCGATTGGCGTTTGCGATATTCACCGCAAAACCTATCGCCCCGTCGCTCATGCGCTGAGTCGTGCAAAGGGCGAACTGCAGACATCCCCTCAAAACGGTACTCTGGAATTCTCCTTTGAAGTTGAAGCGCTGAAAACAGAGTCTAACTCTCATATTGAGATTTCCGCCGCCTTGTCTTCATCCAATACGAAGGAGGTCGGCAAAGAGGGGGAGCGACAAGCAAGGCAATACCTCGAACAACTTGGTTGGAAAACGCTTGCCGCCAACTATCGTTGCTCGTCGGGCGAAATGGATCTCATCTCAGAGGAGACGACCGAAACGGCGAAAACGCTCGTTTTTGTGGAAGTCAAAACGAGGCGCAGCGGAAAACATGGTTCACCCCTGGAAGCCGTCGATGCAAGAAAACGCGCTCGGCTCATCTCTATCGCTCTCCATTATCTCGGAGAACGCAATAGCGGCGGCGAGGAGCCTGCGATGCGTTTTGATGTCGTAGAAGTGTTCGTGAAGCCAAATCAGCTCTCAAAAATCACACTCCACCGGGGCGTTTTTGGCGGTTAGTGATGGCAAATGCTGAAACTTCGCCACTCCATTCGTATCTAATCAATAGAGACGTTGTCGTCTTCCCCTTCGCATTTTTTATTCCACCCATTTTCAAATGAGTCGATACAGTCCGGTTCAGGAAGATACCGGCTCCATTGTTATGAAATATTTTAAGGAGATTTTGCGTTATGTCATCCCAACAGGCGGAAACGTCAGCGTTGACAAAAAAAAGAGCTAAAAGTAAAGTGAAAATCCCGATCTTAGTGGCTTCTGCGATAGCAGTAGGGGGGCTAGGTTGGTGGGGGTGGGGCAAGATTCATCCAAACGAGGAAGGGAACGCTAAACTGCTTACTGAAATTGCGAAGAAAGGCGATATCGTCGAATCCGTCTCCGCTACAGGAAGCGTGACGGCGCAGACGGGCGCTCAGGTCAAAATCGGTTCACAGATAACGGGGCGAATCAAGCGTCTTTATGCGGATGTCGGGAGTCAGATCAAGGCGGGAGACATGATCGCCGAACTGGATTTACCGGACATTCAAGCTCAACTAAGACAATCGCAAGCAAGTCTCGCCTCGGCGCGAACCCGCCTGGCGCAACAACTTTCCGGCGTGGGAATGCAGAAATCCCAAACCGGCAATGCCGTTCTGGAGGCGGAAGCAACATTAAACAGCGCTCGAGCGCGTCTTTCTTCCGCGAGAGCGAACTTAGGTTTCCAGAAAACTCAGACGCCGCTTGATATTCTGCGCGCTAAGAACGCGGCGGGAGTTGCTGAAGCCGCGTT
>JAYVOT010000515.1:0-6204 GCA_043757795.1 Chthonomonadaceae bacterium
CTGATCCGCTTCTTTTTGAAGTATCGTGTGAAATAATTAGTTGATGAAGCCCTTACTGCTGGCAGTTTTCGTATGATTCCTTTGAGCATAAGGTATAATAGCTATCTTGCTCGTCTAAAAAAGTAGATTTTTCAGAAACGGAGAATGAATGCCACCACCCCCAAAAAGACCAGGAGGACCGCCCAGACCGGGCGGACCCGGAGCTGCGAGACGTCCCGGCGGAGCGCCCGGAGGACCTAAACCTGCCGGAGTACCGCCGCGCGGCGCCCCGCGGACTGCGCCTGCGCCTAAACCGGTTGAGGAAGAGATTCCCTCGAAAGAGGCCGGCATTGAGATTGAGGGAACGATTACCGAAGCTCTGCCGAACGCCATGTTCCGAGTAGAGATACCGGTCGGCGATCAGAAAAAACTTGTTCTAGCCCACGTGTCCGGCAAAATGCGTCAAAATTACATCCGCATCCTTCCCGGAGATCGAGTTCTAGTCGAACTCTCTCCTTACGATTTGGAGCGCGGACGTATCCGGTATCGTTACAAATCTTGAGTTCCAATTCTCCTGAAATCAATTCAGGAGAAGACGGATCTCGCAATTTCGGGAAGCGGAGGAAAACCTTTCCGCCGTGTCCCGTCTTTTCGTGTCTGAATAGTTGATCTTTCGACACGAAATCGAAACAGTTTATTTTGTTCTCCTTCCTCTTTTCAGTGATATGAAACGCGAACGGATCAGCAAAATAAATAGGGAGGTCAAACACATGAAAGTTCGCGCATCCGTTAAAAAGATTTGCGAAAAATGCAAAGTCATCAAACGCGAGGGTGTTGTTCGAGTGATCTGCAGCAATCCCAAGCACAAACAGAGACAGGGCTAGAAGAAGACATGCTTTGAACGAAAAGAGAGGGCGAACAGCCGTCTGAGCCGCGTTCAACTCATGCTTTTATCAAGACCCCAGAACTAAGGGAGGAACGGTTTGGCACGTATAGCGGGCGTGGATTTGCCACGCGACAAAAGAATCGAATACGCGCTTACCTACATCTACGGAATCGGACTGCCCAGCGCGCAAAAGATCGTGGCTGACGCAAAAATCGAACCGACGACTCGGGTGCGTGATCTGACGGAAGCCGAAACTTCCAAGGAGCGCGAGCTTCGTGAGAAGGACTATCGGGTCGAGGGAGACCTCCGCCGCGAATTCGGACTCAGTATCCGCCGCCTGCAAGAGATCGGATGCTATCGAGGCTTGCGACATCGTCGAGGTCTGCCCGTTCGAGGACAGCGTACTAAAACGAATGCGCGCATTCGAAAAGGTCCGAAACGAACCGTCGCCGGCAAGAAGAAGGTTAAGAAGTAGGAAGCGAAATCTATGGCAAACAAACAGACAACCAAAGCTTCGGCTGGAAAGCCTAAGTCAAAAGAGAAAAAGAATATTGTTGCAGGGATCGTTCACATTCAATCCACCTTCAACAACACGATTGTCACGATTTCCGATACTCAGGGCGCAGTTATCTCCTGGGCGAGCGCAGGAAGCGTGGGAATGTTCAAAGGAACCCGAAAGGGAACTCCGTTCGCAGCGCAGATCGCCTCTGAACAGGCGTCTCGAAAAGCGATGGATCACGGACTTCGCCGCGTCGAAGTCTATGTCAAAGGACCTGGAGCCGGTCGAGAGACCGCGATCCGCGCCCTTCAGGGAGTCGGCTTGGAAGTGACTCTCATTAAAGATGTGACGCCAATTCCTCATAACGGATGCCGCGCTCCCAAGCGTCGCCGAGTCTGATTGCAATTCGCAATCGACTCATACAGAACCTGATTTGTATTGAGGACTGAAATCACGGCATCGGTGGATGACACCCGTTTACATGCAAACAGGCGTAAACACCCAGGTGGAAGCGACAACTCCGAAATGAGTCGTCCGCTCCCTGTCACTTCGTGGCAACCGTAGACTGAGACCACAAGGAGCATTGTTTTAGAATGGCTGACAATCATGATCCCAGGTGTCGGCAGTGTCGTCGAGAGGGAGCGAAGCTATACCTCAAAGGCGACAAGTGCTACGCCAAATGTACGCTAGATAAAACCGGCAAAGACGGCAAAACCCGATGGCGCGACAAGCCGCCGGGAATGCACGGCGCGCCCACTTTTCAAAAGAAAATGACTGAATACGGCAAGCAGCTTCGAGAGAAGCAGAAACTGCGCCGTATCTACAGAGTTCTGGAAAACACTTTCCGCAACTACTACAAAGAGGCGGTTCGACTGCCTGGAGTTACGGGCGAGAACCTGTTGCAACTCCTTGAGACCCGTTTCGACAACGTTGTCTACCGATTTGGACTCGCCTCTTCGAGAGCGCAAGCTCGACAGATGGTCACGCATAGGCACTTCACTGTCAATGGTCAGCGCGTGAACATTCCTTCCTATCTCCTGAAACCGGGAGACGTAATCGGAATTCATGAGACGATGATGAAAAACGGCGGGATCAAAGAAGCCAAAGAACGCGCTTTCAAACGCGGTCTGCCGATGTGGCTGGATTTCAATGTGAATCAATTGGAAGGCCGCGTCGTCTCCCTGCCCACCCGCGATCAGATCGACACGCAGGTGCAAGAGCAGCTTATTATCGAGTTCTACTCGCGCTAAGTCGTTATATGGAGAGCGTTCCGATTTTAATTTTTGCGAACGCTTTCGCGCTTGCTTAGTCGGGGAAGTTATGCGGTACGCCTACGCGCAAAAAGGCCGAGGAGAGTGTGAATATGGAACTGAATATCCAGACGCTCGAAAGCAGTCTCAGTTATGGCAAGTTTGTCATCGAGCCGCTGGAGCGTGGGTATGGGGTGACGTTGGGAAGTTCCTTGCGACGTGTTCTGTTGTCGTCCATTCCGGGCGCGGCGGTGACGTCCGTCAAAATTGATAAAGTTTTGCACGAGTTCTCAACAATTCCGGGCGTGAAAGAAGATACGACTGAGCTTCTATTAAACTTGAAAGACCTCAGCGTAAAGATTTTTCGCAACGGAGACGACAAACCCGAACCTAAAACCCTTCGCATCAACGTTAAAGGCGAGGGAAGAGTCACTGGAGCCGATATCGAATGTCCTGACGATGTCGAGATCATCAATCCTGAAGTCTATATCGCCACGATCTCCGATGACGATGCCACCCTTTCGATGGAGATGGTCGTCGAAATTAATAAAGGCTATGTTCTGCCCGATCGACAAGAGCGAAGAAGTCAGATGAGCATCGGAACTATTCCGATGGGAGCCGCTTTTACGCCGGTTCGCAAAGTCAATTTCACAGTGGAAGCGACGCGCGTTCAGTCGAATACGAACTTCGAGCGTTTGATTCTGGAAGTTTGGACAAACGGTTCGATTCTGCCGGGAGCCTCAATCAGCGAAGCGGCGAAAGTGCTGAAAAGTTACTTCGAACTGTTTTCCGGTTTTGAGGAAAATCCGCCTCCTGAACCTCCCGAGGGCGGAGAAGGGCCGATCTACATCGGAGAGCCGGCGCCTTTTATTCGCATTGAAGAGATGGACTTCACGGTTCGTACTTATAATTGCTTGAAAAAAGCCAACATACTGACGATTCCTGATCTCGTTCAGTACACTGAGAACGATCTGATGCAGATCCGAAATTTCGGCAAGAAATCCCTGACCGAAGTTCGAGAAAAACTCACTGCGCTGAGTCTCACCCTCAAGGGCGGCTCTACGGTCAATCTTGACGATGAGGACGACGAAACGGACAACGATAGCGATTAAGAAGCAGCGTTGAGTTGAAATTCGGAAGATTCATTTGCCTTCACGGACAAAACGCTTCCTTTCGCAACCAACCTACCGCTCCTTCCGGAGGATATAGACTATGCGGCACCGTAGGGCGCACCGCAAATTTTCATTACCGAGCGACCAACGTCGAGCGCTCCTCAAAGGGCTAACTCGAAGTCTGTTGCTTTATGATCGTATCCTCACCACGGAGACCCGTGCTAAAGAGGTGCGACCCATTGTAGAAAAACTCGTGACGATGGCGCGAAAAGGCGGAACAGATGCAACTGTTCCCATGCGTCTTCACACACGACGAATGGTAAGGCGATATGTCGATAGCAATATCGACGAATTCGCCCACAAACCGACCGGCGAAGGACGAAAGATGAAAGTCGTTCGCAACCCCTTCTATGTCGTTCCGCGCCTCTTCGAGGTGATCGCTCCGCGATACATGGACAGACCCGGCGGCTATACTCGCATGACTAAAATCGGTTTTCGACGCGGCGACGCCGCTCCGATGGTGCTTCTGGAATTCGTAATGGACGATGTCCCTGAGCAGCAAGACGCTCCTGAAGCGCAACTTGTCTCCGGCAGAAAAACTCTGTTCGGACTGGGCAAAAGTCGAAAGTAGTTCCACAGGTCGCAAGAATTGACTGTCTTCGGACATGAGATTTCCAAATCGTTGCAATTTGAACGACCTGCAAGACCAAAATGCGATACTTCAAAGCGACAGTCGAGTACGACGGGACGGACTTTTCCGGGTTTCAATGGCAACATGAAATTCGGACGGTTCAAGGCGAGCTGGAGAAAGCTCTCGCTTATCGGATTGAAAGCCCTGTGCGAATCACCGGAGCAGGACGAACCGATAGCGGGGTTCATGCGATGGGGCAGGTTGTCAGTTTTGCCGCAGAGACTAGAATTCCCTGCGACAAGATGTCGCTCGCCCTCAATGGCGTGTTGCCCGCCGACCTCTCTATTCGGCAGGTGACGGAAACCGAGTCTGATTTCAGCGCTCGCTTTTCGGCGTCCTCAAGGCTCTATGGCTACCTCATACTAAATCGGAGTGAGCCATCCGCGCTCTGGAGGCGATACAGCGCCTTCTGTCCGATGCCGTTGAATATCGAGGCGATGCAAGCGGCGGCGAACTATCTGCCGGGCGAGCAGGACTTTGCATCTTTTGCGAAAGAGACGCAACCGGGCGAGGTGACAATGCGCGAGGTTTTCTCGTGCAGAGTTTTGCCCTGGAAAAATATGGCGTTTGTGCGCATTGAGGCGAACGCTTTCCTTCGCGGGATGGTGCGAGCCATCGTAGGAACCCTTATCGAAGTCGGAACCGGAAAACGAGACGCCGATTCCATCCCTTCCGTGATAGCTAGTCGCGACCGGAGTGCGGCGGGATTCGCCGCGCCCGCGAGGGGCTTGTGTCTTTTGAAAGTGCGTTATGGCGAGCGTAGGGTCTATGCTCGCAAGGAGATAACCGAGGAACAATGAAAACTACCGTTTCGGCGCGTCCCGAAGATATGGAGAAAGAGCGCGTCTGGTATGTGATGGACGCGACTGACAAGCCGCTTGGCAGACTCGCCGTCGATGCAGCGAAAATTCTTCGCGGCAAACACAAAGCGATCTTCACTCCGCATGTGGATACCGGCGATCATGTCATCATCATCAATGCGGATAAGGTCATTTTGACCGGCGGCACAAAAGGCAAAGAGACCGTCTATCATCACACCGGATGGCCCGGAGCTTTGAAGACGATCAAACGAGAAGACGAACTTACTAAGAAGCCTGAAGAGGCGATCCGCAGAGTGGTGCGAGGAATGGTTCCCCACAACAAACTCGGCGACGCGATCATCAAGAAGCTGAAAGTGTATCGCGGCAGCGTTCACCCGCATGCCGCACAGGAGCCGATCATTTTTACAGGCGGCGTCCAAGATAGAGGAGATAAACAGGCGTGAGCGACCCAACCCGAATTCGCTACTACGGAACCGGACATCGCAAGAACGCGACTGCCCGAGTCTGGATCACCCCCGGAAGCGGCACTGTGACGATCAATCATCGCAATGCCGACAAATATCTGGGACGCGCTGTCCTGAGCAAACTGGTTCAGCAGCCCTTCGACGTGACCGAGACAGTCGGACGCTTCGATGTCATCGCCCATTGCAAAGGCGGCGGATTGAGCGGACAGGCGGGCGCTCTTCGGCATGGGATTTCCAAAGCCCTGCTCGAAGCCGATCCCGAACTTCGCCCCCGACTCCGACGCACTGGTCTTCTGACCCGCGACCCGCGAGTCAAAGAGCGAAAAAAATACGGTCGCAAAAAAGCGCGCCGTGGATTCCAGTTCAGCAAGAGATAAGCAGCATTCGCTTTACGGATCGCATCGAACTCTTGTCTTACTTCATAAACGCCTCTTTCTCCACTCTTTTTTCCGAGTGGAGAGAGGCGTTTTTTTCGTCTGGTTATCGTCTCTACTCTCTCAAG
>JAYVOT010000516.1:0-6197 GCA_043757795.1 Chthonomonadaceae bacterium
CTTTCAATCTAGTCGTTCTCCCCGAAAGTTGATAGTCTCACCCCGTATTCCTCAATCCGGCAGAAATTCCGTTGATTGTTGCGGCTAGCGCATAGTCTACTTCTTCGCTTTTCTCCCAAGCCCTTTTCCGTTTTAGAAGGTCTACCTGAAGCAGGCTCATTGGGTCGATGTAGGGGTTGCGGCGGCGAATGGAGTTCGCAAGAACGGGACTCGTCTTTTCAAGCAACCGAGTCTGACCGGTAACCTGCAAAATGGCGCTGCGAGTTCGCAAAAACTCTTCGGATATGAAGGCATACACTCGCTCGCGCAAGGCGATATCCGTCACGAGGTTGGCGTATTGGCGAGCGATGGCGAGGTCTACCTTTGCCAGTCCTGACTCGACATTCGCCACTAAATCTTGAAATAGCGGAAACTTCTCGGACATGACCTTGAGGAGTTCAAGATTTCCTGGATCCGCAACAATGAATCGCTCGAAAGCGAATCCCACCCCAAACCAGCCCGGAACGATGTGTCGGCTCTGCATCCAACCGAAAACCCAGGGGATCGCCCGGAGATCTTCCAGGCTCTTGCTTGCGCTTCTTCTCGCCGGACGCGAGCCTATCCGGGCGTGTTGCAACTCCTCGACCGGAGTCGCTTGCTCAAAGTAAGGAAGAACGTCCGGGTTGTCATAGATTTTTTCGCGGTAGCAGTCGAAGGCGTCCTTAGACATGACCTCCATTGCGCTTTCCCATTGGGGCAAAATGTTCAAGCCCCATCCCTTTGAGCGCGTGAGGGCTTCGAGGCACGCCGCTACCATCAGCTCAAGATTCCGCTCGGCGATGACGCCGTCGGAATATTTCCAGTTCAAAACCTCGCCCTGCTCTGTGATTTTGATCTCGCCGCTGAAAGCGTTTGGGGGCTGAGCCGTCACCGCCCTGTGCGTGGGACCTCCGCCGCGCCCAACGGTTCCGCCCCTGCCATGAAAAAGCCGCAGGTTCACGTTGCACTCCGCCGCGACCTTATGAAGCTCCCTGTGCGCCTTGAAAATCTCCCAGGCGCTCGTGAACATTCCGCCGTCTTTGTTCGAGTCGGAGTATCCCAACATCACTTCTTGCCAGCGTCCCCAGGAGTCGAGGTAGCCCTCGTATTCCGGATCGCTCCAGAGGGCGCGACAGATTTCCGGCGCGTTGCGGAGGTCTTCAATTGACTCGAAGAGCGGCACGGGCATGACTCCAGGGTCGTCGAGAGTAGGTTCTTGAGACGATTGAGCCGAAATTGAAGTTTGATTTGAGTTTGCAACGCCCCCGACGCGAATCCCGTTCATTCTCATGAGCCAGACGAGTCCCAGAATATCTTCCACACAGGTGGTTCCGCTGATAACCCAGCTTCGAATCGCCTGCGGGGGGTACTCTTTCTTAATTTTTGCGACCTCTTGCAATGTGTCGATCAGGGTGAGCGTACTTTCGGAAGGAGGAGATTGGAGAGGCTGATCGACACCCGACGACAACTCCTTAATCGCCTGCGCGTGGATTTTCGCATGTTGGCGGATGTCCAGCGTGTGAAGGTGAAATCCGAAAGTTTCCGCCTGCCGAATCAGCGGTTCGAGAAGGTGCGTCGCCATGCGCTTGCCGTCATTTTTCAACAGGCTGTGAAGCATGATTTGAAGGTCGGAGACGAACTCCTCGGCGCTCGAATAGCCATCGGATCGGATCGGAATTTCACGCGAATTCTTGAGCCGGAAATGAATATAAGTGAGGAAGCGACGATAGACCTCTTGTTCGGAACTCGCCCTCGCCTCTTTTTCCGGCAGGCGAATCTGAACCGAGTATTTTTGGAGAGCGGCTTGAAGTTCCGGCGAGACAGGCTTTTGTCTTGAAGAACCGCTCAAGGCTTCGATCAGATTCTCGACTGCAGGCAAGTAGAAGTCAATGATTCCCAATCGAGCGAATTGCAGTGAATGACGGGTGCTTTCCGGCGTCACGAAGGGGTTGCCGTCGCGATCTCCGCCGATCCAGGAGCCGAATCGCATGACGCGAGGAAGATCTCGCGGTGAAATTTCGAACTCGTAGACCTCCTGAAACGCCTCCGCAATCTCGGTGTAGAGACGCGGAATCGTCGGGATGATGCTCGCCGGGAAATAGTCGAGTCCCATACGAATCTCGTCGCGAACGGTGGGTCTGCGTCGCCGCACTTCGTCCGTTTGCCAGAGGGCTGTGATGTCCGCGGCAATGGCGTTTTGGCGTTCCGACGCCTCAAGGTCTGTGATAGGGAGCCAGTCGATCTGTTCGATTTCTCTGGCGATACAGCGGCGTTTGTAGAGGACGGTGCGCCTTGCGACTTCGGTAGGATGCGCTGTGAACGTGGGGATGACGTCTATTTTTGAGAGCCATCGGAGCGCCTCTTCCGCAGTGACTCCCCCGAATTTCATTCTCGCAAGCGTTCCGCGAAACGAGCCGGGTTGCGCAGGACGGTCTCGCAAAACCCTCGCTGTTCGGAGTCTGCGTTTGCGTTGATTCGCCTCTGCGAGGTTGATAAGCTCAAAATAGATGGAGAACGCTTTTGTGACGAGGTAGGCGTCCTGAAGCGAAATGTCCTGCACCAGGTCTGCAAAAGAGACAAGATGGGCTTGTTGCAACGCGGCTTTGGGGTCGGTTTCGACTAACTCCTGCATTGTGTCACGGTGCTCAATGGCAAGTTGGCGCAACTTCTCAACGATTCGGAAGATTCGTTCACCCTCCTGCTCCTTGAGTATGTCCCCCAACAGTCGCCCGAGCGAACGGACGTCGCGCTTTAAAGGAGCCTCTTTGAGTTCCGGGTCGTCGCTTAATAACTCTCTGAGTCGCTCCGCCTGATCTACTGCCGCCCACAAAGTTTCGTTCTTCACAGATGTGTTCGCTCCTCTCAAAACCTGTAAAGATTATATCACAGACGGAGGGAAGAATAAAAACTGCGAGATACGGGGAGTGAGAACCACGAAACACGCGAAAAAAGAGGTTTTCAAATGCGACGTCAACCTCAGAAGGGAGGCGGAATACACGGAAGGAACGCAAATACAAAATACGGAGAGTGAAAACCGCGAAATACGCGAAATACGCGAAAAAAATGCAGATACAAAAAAAGCGAAGAGAAATACAAAAAATCAATCGCGTTCTCTAAAACGCCACTCAATCCACTATTTGCATAATGCGGTGGGGTCCGGAGTTTCCTTCCCTGAGTCCAAATTCAATATGTAATAGGCAGATTCTATACGCCCCCCGCTTATCCAAGGCGGGGGGCGGATGAATGTTTGTGAGCGAGTTTGCATCCCTTTGTATTGGCATTTTTTTTGCCTGTTTCACGTATTTCGCGGTTCACAATTCTCCCTATGTCAACGATCAGTTTCAGTCTGTTTTGAGACCTGTTCGGTCACATTCAATTCGCGGACGGGTCGTACTTCCACCGAGCCGAATTTTGCAGGCGGGATGTCTGCCGCGATTCGAACCGCCTCGTTCAGATCGATCGCCTCGATGAGATAGTATCCCGCAAGCATCTCCTTCGTCTCGGCAAAGGGTCCGTCCGTGATCGAGACCTGTCCGTTACGAACTCGCACGGTAGTGGCGGAGTCGATGTCGTGCAACGGTTGTCCTGCGATCAGCTTTCCTCTCTCCTGAAGATTCTGAGCATACGCCGCACAACTGATATCCGAACAGGAGTTCCAGTTCTCTTTGTCGAGATACACGAGGCAGAGATAGTTCATAGGTCGCCTCCCGCGTTCACTTAGGTGACTCGAGGGGAGTCATCTCGCCATTCACAAGCCAGGAAACTCCGAATTTGTCGTCCACCATTCCGAATTTCTTCGCCCAGAACGTGTCACTCCAGGGCATAGAGACTGTTCCTCCCTCGGATAGGGCGTTGAACGCCTGCTCGCCCTCCTCGATTGTGTCATATTGAAGCGCAAGCGAGATTCCCTTGATGCCTTCATAAGGGCGGTTTGTCATGGCGTCGCCAGCATAGAGCAGGCATCCTCCCGGCAAATCCAACTGAGCGTTCATGATTCTATTGTGATCTTCCGGCGGGAAGTGCTCCGCCATCGGGGTCTGCCCGTTCGTCATAACGAAGCCGATCTTCCCTCCCAATGCTTTCTCGTAAAAAGCCAGAGCCTCGGCGCAATTGCCATCGAAGCTCAGGTAGGGAATCGGTTGAAGCGGACTGGTTTTTGTGGTTGACATTGTTTTTTCCTTTTGTGGTTGATTGTTCATTCATCGAACGAAATTAGTATTCTTTTTTGACATCGTCTGTTCGCTAAGATTTGATCTCTTTCGCGACTTCCCAGATATAGCCATCGGGGTCTCTGAAACTAGCTGTGCGCATCCCCCAGGATCGATTGATCGGACCGTTCAGCAACGCCACACCTATTTGGGCGAGTTCTTCACAGACGGCATCGACGTCCTGCACGAAGATCGTGAACATCAGGTGCGATTCCTTCGACTCTCTCCCGAAAGTCGCCGGGGCGATCAGCTCATCGACCGCAGCAAAGGCTAAGAAATTCACCATCAGATGTTCGAATTGAACTGCCGCTGCGTTCGTGTCTTCATAGACGAAGGTCACATCGAAAATCTTCATATAGAACTCTTTTGACCTTTGAGGGTCCGCGACGAATAGCGTGATGACGTTGACGTCTTTCAGGTTGGCGCTCATTTTAACCTCCTTCTTGATTTGAACCTGCGCATTGCATCCTCTTACATTCATAATCGTATGAATTAACCGAAAATCGACATCGGTTTGACAAATTTTCAAAATATTTTTTTAGATGGCGTTGGCTGCCGCCCTTACATTAATAGGCGTTTCCGCTCTTTTGTTTGAACCTTGATTAAACGGATTATAGGATTGACTATGATGAGTCTTTCTGAGTCGGCAGATTATCCCATTTTTTAGAAGGTGGTAAATCCTATGCTCTCACAATCATAGTAAATCATTCGACCTGCTCAATCAATGTTCACACAAAAGCGGATAAGAATGATGTGAAAAGCGCCCTAAATTTATTCCTGGCATTCAGACAGCCTACGAGTTAGGAACTTTCGTTCAGGTTCCTGTTGCGCCAATTGGATGGCAGTTAAATAAGACGAACGCGCCAGCTCCATTCTCCCCAATCGTCGGTTCAAATCCGCTTTCGCCGCGTGGGCAAGATGATAATCGCATAAATTTCCGTTTGAAAAAAGCGACTCCACTATTCGCAATCCTTCTGCGGGGCCGGACAGCATAGCGATCGCCACAGCGCGATTGAGTACGATGATCGGAGAAGGTTCAATCCTGAGCATAGCGTCGTACAGCCCTACTATCTGCTCCCAATCCGTTGCGCTATAAGCATCCGCCTCCGAGTGGAGGGCGGAGATCGCCGCCTGTAACCCATAGGTTCCAAAACGAGGAGACCGAAGCGCTCTTTCCGTCAACTCGGAGCCTCGCGAAATCATTTCTCTGTCCCAGAGCCTCCGGTCTTGTTCGTCTAGCGGGATGAGGTCGCCTCCCGCTGAGACCCTGGCGGCGCGGCGGGATTCGTGCAACAGCATGAGCGCCAACAATCCTATCGCTTCCGGCTCCGGCATCAACTCCACGACGATTTCCGCCAGACGAATCGCTTCGGAAGAAAGGTCTCGTCGAAGCGCAGTCTCGCCGGAGGCGGCAAAATAGCCTTCATTGAAAATAAGATAAATCACACGCAAAACGCTGTCCAACCGGAAGGGGAGATCCTCCCCCTCCGGCGTTTCAAAGGGTATTTTGGCGGCTTTGATTTTGGATTTCGCTCTGACAATGCGTTGGGCGAGGGTAGAGGGCGGGATGAGAAATGCGTGGGCTATCTCTTCGGTGGTTAGCTCGCAAACTTCTCGAAGCGTCAGAGCGATCTGAGCGTCCGGAGAGATAGCAGGGTGACAGCAGGTGAAGATGAGCCGGAGTCTTTCGTCTTCAATGGCTTCTTGTTCCCCCCAGTGCGTAGAATCGTCTTCGCTTGGAAAAGACTCGTGGGAGATGTCCAGAGCGGACTCATGCCGGGTCCGCCGAAGGCTGTCAATCGCTTTGAATCGACCCGTCGAAACCAGCCACGCCACCGGGTTTGCAGGAATTCCCTCGCTCTTCCACTTTTCGAGCGCGACCCGAAAAGCATCCTGCAACGCATCTTCCGCCTGGTCGAAATCGCCCAAAAGTCGAACAAGAGTTGCAAAAACCCTACGGGAGTGTTCCCT
>JAYVOT010000517.1:0-1702 GCA_043757795.1 Chthonomonadaceae bacterium
TTATAAAAACTAAGTGGCAATGGCGAGCGGAAGTCTGGTAATTATACTTCGGACTCAGTCTTCTCCCTCGAATTTATTGTTGCATGAGAGAGCTTGAGCCTCTATCTATGCCGGTATCCGTAATTCATTATCCCGGTCAAAGCGGCGATACGTCGACTTTCCCGAAACTAGATGCAACAAACGACAACGTAAGTCCTGTGCAATTCTATTTGATCTATTTCTGCATAGATGCAATGGCGAATAGCGATAACTTGGTCATCTATTCGAGAAACATTCAAAATTATCGCATGTTTTGCGATTGGAACGCAACAGGACAATGTTTTCGGCAGATTTATATGGCTGAACATAGTTTACAATTATGAATGCATTTTAGGAGAGACTACGTGGTGTGCGGAATTGAGATCGACTGGCAAGAGTAAAAGCGTCCTCCGGAGCAAGAGCCTAAAGCCTTATTATACTTTGCCAAAATTTTCAAAACTCGTCGCTTCGTAAAGGCTGGCAACTCGCGCGAGTAACTTATTCACAGATCGGCGCATGTTTCAACGAGGCTTTCGCTGCCGGAAATCATTTTTAAAACTGACAATTCTCGCGTCTTCTTGCATTCCTCCGGTTTTATGTACATAATCACCCATGTTTTGCATAGGTCCCTATGTGCAAAAGAAAAAAGTACGACGTTTTGATCCAAGAGGCTAGCTTTGAATGAAGCAAAGGACTTCAGGAAGAGACTGATAGGCGATCAAATGTTTGCAATTTTTGCGCCAACACGATGCATCTTCAGAGCAAAATGAGTCTCATTTTTCATTTTCGTCTATTTCACTCGATATATATTATATGGGTTTGGGCTAAGCTTTTTGTGACGGAAGAGGAGAGTGGAATGGATGCAGTAACAGTTGACGGCGCGCTTGGCGAGGGCGGGGGTCAGACGCTCCGCACGAGCGTTTCGCTCGCGGCTCTCACAGGCAAACCATTGCAAATCTATAATATTCGAGCGAAAAGAAGCAAGCCGGGACTTCATGCTCAACATTTGACTTCCGTCCGGGCGGCTGCCGCGCTTTGCAACGCTGTTTTGCAGGGCGATGAAATGGGGTCGCAGTTTCTAAACTTCATTCCCGGATCACTCTCTTCAAACGGCGAGTTTCGCTTTGAGGTAGGGACAGCCGGAGCCGTCGGTCTCGTCGCGCAGACTGCGCTGATCCCTTCGCTCTATTTGCCCGCAAAACCTGTGAAGATCGTGATTCGAGGCGGCACGCACGTCCCGATGGCTCCGCCGACTGACTATTTGGAAGCGGTTTATCTGCCGCTTTTGAGGCGGATGGGCGCTGAAATCGCGTTCTCCTCCTCGGTCGCCGGGTTTATGCCGAAAGGCGGCGGAGAAGCGGAGTTCCACTCGGGGGGCGAACTAACGACTCCTTTAAACTTAGCTCATCGAGGGAAAATCGTTCGATTCAGGGTTCTCGTCACTACTTCCCAACTGCCGGAGCATGTCGCTGAGCGTGGAGAGACTGCCCTCATGAAAGACTTGAAGGGCTACGGAGTTCACGTCAAAGTCGAGAAGCGCGATTTGAAGGGCGCAGGTCCCGGCGCATCCGTCACGCTCGTTGCGGAATGCGAGAACGGGATCGGAGGATTCTCTTCGCTCGGCGAGCGTGGCAAGCCGATAGAGCGGGTGGCGGGGGACGCATTGAAGGCTTTCCAGAAGTGG
>JAYVOT010000518.1:0-6189 GCA_043757795.1 Chthonomonadaceae bacterium
ATAAGAAACAGTTCGCTCCCGATTGAAGTTCGATTTCAATCGGGAGCGAATGATTAGCGCTTGAGTCTGATTCGCCTCATGATTTGTCAGTTCAAAGTAATGTTTTGAGTCTGTTCGACGCCGATCGTCACTACAGTAGTTACTGTTTCCTTCTTAAATACTGGCGGATTTCCAGAAGGGTTGCCGGTAGCCTCGATCGTATAGGTTCCCGGCGATAATGTTCCTGTCTTGTAAGCATTTTGTCCTCCCATGTTGCCGGTCAATCCTTGTTTGACTATACCGCCGTTCAACTTGACCACAATTGAACAAGGCTCGCTGGCGACGATTGAAAGATTCAGACACACTGTCAATCGAGCCGTGAGCGTTACATTAGTATCTCTAGGCGTATTGAACAACTTCTCAGTTGGATCGGTCACATATCCGTTCGGAGCGCTGATGGTTCCTGTCGCCTTCCATCTCCAACCTTTTGCGAGTTGCGCACTAGCACGACCGAAGAATAAATTCAGGTCTGCAATAGTGGGAGGGTTTGGAGGAGTTCCAGTGACTCCGGGGGCTACCGAAACCAACTCAACATTCCCGATCGCGCTAAATCCTCTAGGCGGAGGCATGTCAGGAGTCATTTTGAACATCACATTCGTCATGATGGGTAGTTGGTAATAGTCTTTGAAAGCCTCAGTCGTATCCGTCATGTAGACGTCTCCAAGTGAAACTACCTCACCCTTTATGTAACCATACGGAGATCCTCGAGGCGTCGCCAGATAAGCTCGCAATGCCGATAATCCCAACTCAGTCAGTAGGTTGGTTCCCGGCTTAAGGAATTGTTGAATCCCCCCTAGCAAAATACCCAATATCCCGGCATTCGCTCTTTTCCGGGTGAAAGGGATGGCGTAAACTGCAATGGCAGTTCCCTGAAACTTGGGATGCCAGTGTCCATAAGAGTTAGAATAGGGGCCGATATCCACATTTGTCAATGCAAATGTCGTATCTCGTTTGATTAAAGCGTCAATCGCGTCTTTGACAATCTTGTATTGAACGGGATCGCCGCTTTTGATGCCCAGAAGACCTGCGCTAGCCGTATCCAACGCCTTGTCGTGCTTGATATAAGCCGCAAATTGTGTAGGGGGTTGTACTTGACTGGGCGTACTTTTATCGTTCACATTGGAATTGTATCCGCAACCCTGGCTGATGCCGTTTTGCGCGGTCATCACGCCCATCGCATTAAGTGGATCGCCTTGAAGAATCCCGATCATACCGTCCGGTGTCATATGGCTTCCGCTGGGAACGAAAGCGGGTCGATACGGAATGAAAACGCTTGGCAAAGTAAATGGGACGACAGTGTCGAAGCTCCCATTTGTGACACCCAGTCGAAATAGGGAGTTCCCGCCTGCGTCAAATCCTTCGACCTGATAGTACGCAGTGTTCCAATCCGCCGTCAGTCTTCCGGATAATGATCTGCCATCGATTGCGGCGTTGATCTGCCCAAGAAGATTTCCAGTTGACAGGTCTTTAATTGCGATGTGATGCAATCTTGCTAAAGAATCGCTCATATCAAAGTTGAATTGGAAGATGTTGTTTTGCGGTTTGAAGAGCGCCCACCCCGTTTGCGGCATAGCGCTTTCAAAGGCGATTTCATGAGCGCCAAGCGCATCGACGCTAAGCGTTTCGTTTGGGGCGAAGTTGGACATTGCAGCGCTCAGTTGAGTCTGGCGTGTCGCTTGAATCTGCAAACTCTGCCAAGTCGCAGAAACTCCGATGAATACGGAGATGTCTGTGTCAGTGGGAAGTTGAGTCCGAGGCGGGTTCTGCTTAGCGAAGGCGGCGGCGCACATCGCGAGCAAAACAAAGAGCGCGGTCAGCGCTGCCAGAGATTTGCGGAGCGCTGAAGACATACCTTTTTCCTTCTTTCTCTCGTCTGGTTCAGACGAGGAAGGCGGTCGTGCGGTTTGACTTCGCGCAATCATAAAGTTGCGGGAGGTACAGGTGTCTACGTTGCGGTGCATTTTACTACCTCCTGCATGGAAGGTTCCCAAAGTTGCAAGTTGCAAGTTCATGAAAGAGTGACTACGTTGTTACCTAACAATTTCATTGTGGAGGGTTCGTCCGCGTTTGTCAAGCGAATTGCCTAAAAAAAACTTAATTTCTTTCTAGAATGCGGTCGGAAGACTTGATTAGAATCAGTTTCAGTGGGAATCGGATGCATTTTCATGCCCTCGTCGTTAGGAACGGAGGAAATGCAAGCCCGATTGCGGAATCTCTCTTCAGCATTCTTTCGGCTCTGAAACGTGTTCAGAGGAGGGCATGAGTGAAACGAAAATGATTTTGGGCGCGAACTCGGTTCTTTTCGGCGAGGTAATTATTCATCATTTTGGGAATCTTTTTTCGATTCCCCTCGTATTAGTAGGATATGAACGACTCAAGCCATATCTTAAGAGGAGAACACGACGCGATCGTCCTTCAACTCAAGCAACGCGCCAGGGAGTATGCCGAGGTCATTGCCCTCCTGCTTAGACAGGTTGAAGAACTCAAACTCGTCATTGAAGAAATGAAAAACGGAGGAAAGCTTCCGAGAACGGCGACGATGGCATGCGCAAGCAACGACCAAATGCATTCCACCGCAAACAAAACACCCCTAATCAGCCTGATGTCGAAGTTCGCTTGCGATCAATGCGAAGAGTGCGTCAGAACGCTCTAAGGAGATCGCTGTGGGAGAGAGCCGCTTTAGTCTTTATTTGAAAAGTCGTGTTGCTCATGAGGTATAATGCGGTGAAAATGTCATCATATAAAGGAACTCAAATGGGAGCTATTTCGGTTGAAGAACGATTGAGCGCAGTGGAACAGGAATTAGAGCGACTGAAAATACTATTTCAGGTAGACAAACCGCAGTCGATTGAACCGCAATGGAAGCAAATAATCGGAGTGTTTAAAGACGATCCAATGTTTGACGAAGCGGAACGTTTGGGGAGGGAGTGGCGAGATTCGCAGCGAATGGAATATGATGAAGATGCCGATTCACCTTCTTGACACGAATTACATGTCGATCTTAGAACGTCAAACTCCTGAAGCTCAACGATTAGAAGCTCGTATGATGGAAATACCACAAGACGATATCGCGACATCAATTGTGAGTTACGAAGAGCAGACGCGTGGCTGGTTAGCAGTTGCAGCACAAGCGCGAACGCAGGAAACGCAGATTGCCGCCTATCAAAGACTCAAACGGCACCTCGCAATCTACTGCCGAATCGCAGTGATAGAGTACGATGAGAAAGCCGCGGCAGTCTTTGAACATCTCAAACTAGCAAAAATTCGTGTCGGGACGATGGATTTGAAGATCGCTTCCATCGCCATTGCGAATGATGCGCTTCTCCTCACGCGCAACCTCTCCGATTTCAACAAAATTCCCGGTCTTCGAGTTGAAAATTGGTCGCTTAAATGACTCTTTTTAATTAATATTTAGCGAATAAGAAACAGTTCGCTCCCGATTGAAGTTCGATTTCAATCGGGAGCGAACTTTTGTCAAGTCGTTCTTCCTGATGAAACAGCGGAGGAAATGCAAGCCCGATTGCAGAATCTCTCTTCAGCATACTTCCGGCTCTGAAAAGCGTTCAGAGGACGGCATGAGGGAAACGAAAATGATTTTGGGCGCGAACTCGGTTCTTTTCGGCGGGCACGACATGGAAACCGCCTTCAAACACCTCGCGATGGCGGGATACGACGGCATCGAACTTTCTGCGATCGACGGGATGAGCGAGCACCTCGTCCTGGATCGGTGGAAAGAGTTGTCCGGGGAGATCAAGCGACTTTCCGCTGAATATTCGCTTCCGGTTACAGCAATGGAGCAACCTTCACAAGACCCTGCAAAAATGGAACTCGCGTTTCAAGCGGGCGCGGAGATCGGAATTCCGATCATCAACTGCGGACCCGGCGGCAAACTTGGCGACGAAGACAGTCTCAAACAGTCCATCGATTCGCTTGGCAAACTCGCTGATCGGGCGCATCATTACGGCGTCACCCTCTGCGTCAAGGCGCACGTCGGCGCCTCGATTTATAATACTCCCACCACTTTGAGGGCGATTGCGGAAATCTCCTCGCCCGCTTTCGGGATCGATATGGATCCTTCGCATATCTGGCGTGCGGACGAAAACCCGGTCGAGGCGATTGCGGCCGTGGTTTCGAGGGTCAAGCACGTCCACATTCGGGATTGCAAGGGACGTCAGCAAAATCCGGGCAAACCGGAGATGCAGGCGAACGGACGCGGAGACATTGATTTAGTCGGCTACATTCGCGTGTTGCACGAAAACGGCTACACGGGACCTGTCAATCTTGAGATCATCGGGGCGAAAGACTACTCCGTGACGCAGTGTGCTGTCATTGCCGCCGAGTCGCGGGGGCACATGCAGGCGTGCTTGCAGGCATGCGGAGCGAGATAGGGAGAAGAAGTTAGAGAGTAGAGGGCAGGGAGTAGGGGAAAGCGCTCTACACGCTTCTTCCCCGAAGTCGAGGGCTTTCGCAGCAATGCCCCCAACGCTCCACGTTGCCCCCAATTTTAGGAAAGAGATTTTGGAAGCGATAGTCTTGCTTTGTTGCGCCTCGGGCGCTAAAGCGCCGAAGACATGCAATAGCCACGCCAAACGAGGGTCGTTTGAATTCGGATTGGAGATTTTATGGCAGTCAGGTGGGGGATTATCGGGTGCGGGGATGTTGCGGAGGTGAAATCCGGTCCCGGTTTTCAGAATGCGACGGGGAGCGAACTTGTCGCAGTGATGCGCCGCAACGGAGCGTTGGCGCAGGATTTCGCCCGGCGTCATGAGGTGCCTCGTTGGTACGATGACGCCGACAAGCTCATCAATGACCCGGAAGTGAACGCCGTCTACATCGCCACCCCGCCCGGATCGCATTCGGAGTTGGCTTTCAAAGTTTGCGCTGCCGGAAAGCCCGCCTACATTGAGAAGCCGATGGCTCGCAGTTACGCGGAGTGCCTGCAGATGAACGCGGCGTTCGCAAAGGCGAAGCTCCCGCTGTTCGTCGCCTTCTATCGTCGCTCATTGCCCGCCTTCATCAAGGCGAAGGAGATAGTCGATGCGGGCAGGTTGGGACAGGTGACAGGCGTCGCCTACCGATTCGCGTCGCCCTCCCATCTGCGAACCGACCCGGACAACTTGCCCTGGCGTTTCGATCCCGCGGAGGCGGGCGGCGGTCTGTTTCTTGATCTGGGTTGCCACACGCTCGATATTCTTGATTACATTTTTGGGCCGCTGCAGGACGTGGCGGGATCCGCAGCCAATCTCGCCGCCCCCTACCTCGCCGAGGACGCTATCACGATGAGATTCCGCACGCAGTCCGGCGCGATGGGAACGGCAGCATGGAACTTCTCGAGTTTGGAGCGCGAGGACGCCATTGAGATCAGCGGAACTCTGGGGAAACTTTCTTTCACCACTTTTAGCGGCGATCCGCTTCGATTAATCACTGCGACTGACGCCAAAATGGACTTCTCGGAAGATCATGTCATCCGGGCGCAGGTCTATGCGAACACGCCCGTTCATGAAGAGTCGTTCGATCTCCCGCACCCGACGCATATCCAACAACCGATGATTCAAGCGATCGTCAATCAATTGACCGGCAAAGGCGTCTCGCCGAGCAACGGCGAAACGGCGGCGCGAACCGCAAAAGTCATGGATACTGTTCTGGAGAGTTTCTACGGCGGCAGGAGCGACGACTTCTGGAATCACCCGGAGAGGTGGACGAAACGGAAGTGAAGTTTCAATATGACAATTTGATTTTCTATCTGAATTCAGCATTGGTTTTAAAGGATTGAACTTTTTTCTGATTGACACATATTTTGTAATAGTTTGACGTTTAGACTAATTACTCAACTATAGTCTTATTTTTGCCCTTGTATACGGTTATATGTCGTGACAATTTGGTTCGTTTGACCCCTGCTTGCCATCCCGGGGAATAACCTCGGACTTGGCACGGGCAGGCAGGCGTACCCAACTCCACAAGTATTCGTCCCAACCCCCGACGAACCTTTTGAGGAGTGAGAGGATGGTTCGCGTTTTCCCACTTTTGCAACTGGGCAAGTCCGCTTGAACGTGCCAGAAACAACTGGTTCTCAACACTGAAAACCAACTGAGTCCACAACGAGAAACGATCCGTCGATTGGAAACGAGGCAAATCCCGCATCAGGTCTTG
>JAYVOT010000519.1:0-1700 GCA_043757795.1 Chthonomonadaceae bacterium
CGCGTCGTAGACGCTCGAAGTCTGGTTTCCGGCAGGATCCATGGTTCCGGTCGCGTTCCCGTTTGCATCGAATGTCGTATGATAGGTGGCTCCGCTCGGGGTCTGAAGCGCCGTCACGTTGTGAGAGTTGTCATAGGTGCAGGTGGTTCGCTCAAGCGTCGGGAGTTGCGCAACAATGAGCCTGCCGAGGTTGTCTAGACCGTATTCGGACAAAGCTCCTGTCGGGTCTGTCCAGGTGGAGACGTTTGTTACGTTCGCGGGCCATTCCTCATCAGGCGGAAGAGGAGAGAGTGACTGTATGGTAGACTGCCCCGAGACGGAGGGCGCCTGGGTCGAAGTGAGATTGATCCCCGTGTAGGTAAAGCCCCAGACTTTGCCGTTTTTATTTGTGAAGCTGGTCAGGTTGCTGTTCGAATCGTAGGCGAAAGCCTGCGTGTAGGTCTGTCCTGCAAGCAGGGGATACGAAATCGTGGCTGGTCTGCCGGAGGCGTCATAGGCGAAACTCCAGGTTCTGCTCTGAATGTCGGTGACGGAGGTCAGCTTCCCAGCGGAGTAAGATAGGGTCAGGCTTCGTCCGGCGGGGTCTGTCACGGAGGTCAGGTTCGCGCCGGTGTAGGCGAGGGATGTGGTATTTCCGTTGACATCGACGAGGGAAGTCAGAGTCCCGGAGGAGTTGAAGTTCAGGACGGTTCCGCCCTTTCGGGTCAGTGTCCAGGTTCCGTTGGCGTTCTTGATCAGCTTGTCGTAGACGCCCGCAGGCGCGACATATAAGCCGCCGGTGAAACTGTAGCTGTCTTCGGTTCCGTCTCCCATAATCACGATTGCCGGGCTTGTTCCTGTGATGGATACGTTGAAAGCGTGCGTCCACTTCGCGCCGAGCGCGGAGGTTCGGGTGGAGTGGGAGTTGAAGGCGATGCCGAAATTGAGACCTTTGCCGCCCCATCCGCAGAGAGGGATCGCGATGAGCGCGTTCCCTGTGGATAGATTCATCGTGCCGCTGTAGATTCCCTGCATCGCGTGCCACGGTTTCGGGGTTCCGGGAACGACAGCGCCTCCCGAAGCCAATGCAGGCTGTTCGGAAAGCGTAAGGGTTGCCGCGCCCGCCGCGATCCCCACGCTGGTCGCGATCACGTTTCTGAGCAGGTTTCTTCTTGAAGGCGATTTGGGTTCGTTGGCTTCGGACGCCTCTTGCTGTGAGTCTAGCGCCTCAGTATTCTCAAGATTGTTTGAGGGGGGGTGAATTCTTTTCGTTATCTGGCACGGTTCTTCATCTCCACAGGGTCAGGGAGGAGCGAAACTCCTCGTTGGGCGATAGTTCTCTCCGGTCGTCATAAACCGAGAGCAAGAAGATTCTGCGCTTAGCATCGGCTAAACGGCGGCATGTGCAAACGCCTTACAAAAATGTATACGTGTTCAGTGCGCCAAAAGGTTCACTGGTTATCTATTTTTTTGTAAACTTTTTTTGCGTTTTTCTATCCCTATTGGTTTGTGCCTTGATAGCTCTCTGAAATTGGACTTCCGAGAGGGGATTCTGCGCTCGGTCGCAAGTTTGATGCGACGGGGGTTAACTTTCAGCGTCAACTCCGATGAACGCCTGAAGGAAGCGATCGAGAAGAAACTGTTCAGCGACCTGAAGGACATCGTTAAGATCACGACCAACACGCGAACGCCGGATGTGGAACAACTCAAAAAAATCAATG
>JAYVOT010000520.1:0-1700 GCA_043757795.1 Chthonomonadaceae bacterium
GACCGGGCAGTGATATTCGCAAAGTCCGCAACCTGTGCAGAGTTTTTCATCGACTGTCGGAACTCGTTTGATTCGCCCCTTGTTCGGCTTGCCGTCCAGCGTTTTTCCGGTAATCGGGATGTTCGCGTCAATCGGCAAAGTGTCGTCAAAAGTGTCTTTGAAGATGACTGCGGAATAGGGGCAGACCTCCGCGCAGACGATACAATCTCGCCCGCCGTTCCACGCGACGCAGGTCGAACGATTGACGTTTGCCAGTCCCATTTTCAGTTTGTACCGTTTGTCTTGCCAGGTGAAAGGTCGGATCGCGCCCGTCGGACAGACGTCGCCGCAAGAGGTGCATTTCTCAGCGCAGGGACCCGTGCTAGGCACAAGCAAAGGCGTCCAGAGTCCTTGAATGCCGGTCTCAAAAGTTGCAGGTTGGAGGGCATTGGTCGGGCAGACCTTCATGCACTCAGCGCACCGGGTGCAAGCGGCTAGAAATTCGCTTTCCGGGAGGGCTGCGGGCGGGCGCATCGCTTTGTTGTTGTGGTGATACCGACGCATAACTCCCTGATATTCGCCTGCGTTTCCCTTTGCCGCCGTCGCATAGAGCATTCCGGCCGCGATCCCCCCGATCACGCCCCGGCGTCCGAGGTCGATAGAAGTTTGCGGTTCAGGACGGGGAGCTTCGCCTTTAGGGGCGAGTTTGAGAGCCTCTTTGATGCCTGCGGGCATTTTCGCTTGAATCTGAATGACGTCTGTCGGGCAGACGGTTTCGCAACGGAAGCATTGAATACACTCGCTGATGCTGTGCTGAATTGGCTCTTTCGCGTTTTTGTCCAGATTCTCATAGCTCCCCATTCTTGATTGGAACTCGCACTTTTTGCAGTGAATGCAACCGTCCGCTTTAATGAAGTGGCGCAGAATGGAGATTCTTGAGATGAGGGCGAGGAGTCCTCCGTAGGGGCACAGGTTGCGACACCAGAAACGCTCTTGATAGCCGGATAACCCGATCACTCCCATGAACATGAGGAGCACGGGAAGCCCGTTCCAGTACGAGAGAGTCTGAATCGACCACGTGTCCATGTTTCCGCCGAGGCTGTCCACGACGCGCCCCACTCCCACGTGCGCCCCGACGTTGATGACGCCGTTCCAAATGTAGGCGACGGGAGCGTAAAAGCAGAAGGTGAAGGTGCGAGTGATGAGCGAAATCGGGTCTCCGAAGGTGAGTACATCCACTCCGAAGACGAGCGCGCCAAGTCCTACAAGGAGATACCCGTACTTCCAATCGCGGAAAAATCTCGTATCGCTTCTTTTCTTGCTATAGAAGAGGCGTCCTTTGCGAAAAAGAAGCTTGTCGCCTATGTCGATGGAGGTGCCAAGCGGACATATCCATCCGCAAAATAGTCGCCCTCCCCACAAAGTCAGCAGTAGGATAAAAATTCCCGGGCCAAGCGCGTAGATCGGGATGTGGTGCGACGCGATGCTGTTCTTCAGCGTATTGAGGAAGTCCATCGTCATGAAGAGGTTGACCGGGACTCCTAGCACGGAGTGAAGGTTCTGCGTGGTCATGAAGAAGAAGAGGGTGAAAAGGCAAAAGAGGGCGATCTGAGTCGTTCGGCGAATCAAGACGATGCGATGCGCCGCCACGTTTCCGGGGGCTTCGCGCATTTTTCGCTTTTGCTCCGCAGTGAATTTAGTGTAAGCGCTGCCCTGCGGGT
>JAYVOT010000521.1:0-1696 GCA_043757795.1 Chthonomonadaceae bacterium
CAAATCTCATCCATTCGAGCCAGACGAATGAAAACATGCTTCGCAGATACAAGCTATTGGATAGCTCTCAATACGCCTGGGGATAGCCTGCATGTTGCAGCTAGAAAAATAACGGAAATCATTTTGCCAGCGCGAATCGTAACCTCTGAATTTGTTTTGATAGAATGGCTCGATGGCGCTGCAAATGCACGGACCTCTCTGCGAAGCGCAGTACTGAGCTTCATCGAAAGCATGTATCGCGATCCGATGATTTTAATTGAAACAATGTCCTCTGAAAGCTTCGCCGCCGCCCGGGAACTCTTTGGTCAACGTCAGGATAAGCATTGGAGTGTCACCGACTGCGCTTCGATTCAAATTTGCTATAAATATAGCATCACAGATGTTCTAACGCACGATCACCATTTCTCTCAAGCTGGATTTCGAGCGATGTTGCGTGAAAGTGATTGAGGTTGTTCTATGTCCTTTCCCTTCCCAAGCACGAGAGCGAAGATGCCTGCGCCGACAATAATTTAGAAGCGCGCTCCTGGGAAGATAGGTCGCCGCCAGAATAACCCATGCGAACAACCCCTTCATCCACGGATGCAGGGGTTGTTCGCTTTTTATGGGATAGAAGAAATGACTATGATTTTTTAACGTGAGGAAAAATTATGAAAACTTCATTTGCAAACATAGTGGATAGTTCGGAATTTTGAGTTCGGATCGACCAGCTAGCGGAAGCGCAACGAATCGGTCGCCTGATACGGTTAAGGGAAAACTTGTGTTACGGTCTCAATGCACTCACTTCCCATTTCCTTCCAACCACGCCATCAGCAAAGTGGGAAACGCTGTCGGGGAACGTTTGAGTTGAGGTTGGAAAGCCTGCACGGTTTGCGCCGCCTCCCGTCGGAGTTGCGCGGCTTCCGCCGCCGGACGATTCACGCCCGGAAGCGCTGCCAACTGAAGCAGAACTCGCGCCGCAACCCCGTTGGGAGACGGAGTCGCATTGTCTTCGCCGTCGCGTCGCCTCTGCATCGGGGCGTCGCGGGGACCCGGCGAGATGAATCCGCCTGTAGCGTCTTTGTCCCAATATCGGCGAGTCATACGCTCCACGACTCCCCTCGCGGCAGAAAGCCGAGCCGGGTCTTTCGTCGCCCGATGGAGAGAGAGGAGAGCTTGCGCGAAAAAAGCATAGTCGTCCAGAAAGCCTGTCACTTTTCCCGCAACGCCGACTCGCGCAGATCGCAACAAGTCTCCGTCCTGCAAAGTCAACGTCTTAAGGATAAAATCCGTCGCGCGATTCGCTGCTTTCAAATATCGTTCTTCGTGCGTAACCTCATAACCTCGGGCCAGAGCGACGATCATAAGGCTGTTCCACGCCGTTAAAACTTTATCGTCGGTGTCGGGACGAATTCGCTTGCCGCGAACTGCAGACAACTTTTCTCTCAGCGGGGCGAGAACCTTCTCCTGTTCCAGAGAGAGCGGCGCAGTAAGTGAAAGTACTGAAGCTTCGGCGTTGAAATTTCCGGTTCTGTCCACGCGAAAAATGCGATTGAACTTTTCTCCGTCCGTTCTTCCCAACGCCGTTAATATTTGGGAGGCAGTCCAAACATAGTACTTACCCTCGACTCCTTCGCTGTCGGCATCCAAACTGGAATAGAAACCGCCCGTTTTTTCGTCCGTCATCTCTCGCAACGCAAAATCAAGAGTGCGTTGCGCG
>JAYVOT010000522.1:0-6171 GCA_043757795.1 Chthonomonadaceae bacterium
GGGTCGGTCTCAGTACATCACTGATTTGCTTGAAATCAGTATACTCCTGAACTGGAGTTACTTTGTGAGTGAACTCGTTTCGCGAGTAGAATGCTTCTAAGAAGTTCAGAAGCCTCTTGCTTGTCATCGAAGACCACTTTGACCGACACGCGTTGGACGACTTTAGTGAAATTGCCGGTAGCGTTGTCCGGCGGAAGCAAGGCGAAAGTCGCGCCCGTCCCTTCCGCAAGACTTTGAACTCTGCCGGCGAACTTGCGTCCCGGGAGCGAGTCCACTTCTATTTCAGCTTCCTGTCCCTCATGCACATCAGTCATTTGCGTCTCTTTGAAATTCGCGACCACCCAAACTTTTTTCGGAAGGATCGCCATTACTGTCTGACCGATAGAGAGTTGTTGACCGATCTCGAGAGTTTTTTTGCTGACCACTCCGCTGACCGGAGCATACAATTTTGTGCGTTGCAAAGCGATTTTTGCGTTCTCGAGGGCAGCTATCGCCTGTAAAACCTTCGCAGAAGCGGTCTTCTCTCCTGCTTTCGATACTTGCATCTGTTCCGGCATCGTATTGGCAACGTGCAGTTGTCCCACAGCCATCGCTCGCTTGGCACGGGCTTGCGAAACGCCCTCTTGAGCGGAGGCAAGTTGCGCTTGAGCCTGAGAAATAGATGAACTGGCCATCAAACTGGATTCTTTCGCGCTTTGAAACTGCGCCCTAGTCTGCGCCGCTCCCGCCCCCGCCGTTTTAATTTGCTCCTGCGAGCTTTTCAAATCCGCTTCTCTCTGCGCTACGATCTGAAGAGCTTGCGAGACCTGTTCGTTCGCAGCGGATGCCTGTTCGCGAGCTGCTTCGGTTTGCGCCTGAGCCGTTGCAAAAGCCGCTTTCGCTCCATCAAGCTGTTGAGCACTGACTGCGTCCTGTTTGAAAAGCGCTTCAAATCTCGCCTCATCCTTTTCCGCTTTCAACGAATTCGCTTGCATTGCAACAAGATTCGCCTGAGCCGTAGCGAGATTCGCTTTTGCGACTCGAACAGCGGCTTGAGAGGTTTCGATCTGAGCTTTTGATGACTGAACGCCGATGGTCGCCTTGCGTTGTTGCGAGAGAGCGGTTTCAATCGCAGCTTTCGCACTCTGGACGGTCGCCTTCGAGGAGCGATAAGCCGCTTCCGCCCCAAGAACGGCGGCTTTTGAACGACGTTCATCCGCCTCCGCTCCTGAGATCATGCTCGACATCTGAGAAACTCCGCCATTCGCCATTTCGATTTGAGCGTCGCTCATCGCTGAAGTCATCGACACAGTGGAAGCCGCTCCTGATTCGTTCGCTTTCGCCACTGCGACATTCGCTTCAGCTTGCCGAACGTCCGCTTGAAAAGTAGAGGCGTCAAGCTCTGCGAGAAGGTCGCCCGCTTTGACCTCCTGATTTTCTTTTACCAGAACTCGAACGACGTTTCCGGAAACTTTCGGTGAGATCGCAACGACTGTGCCGGTAATGTATGCGTCATCCGTAGATACGTGAGAACGACCGTAAGACCAGGCTCTTTGACCTAAAATGCCGCCGAAGATGATCGCAGTGACGAGAATGCCGATTATCAGAGGCTTTCTCCAGGTTGGAGCGGATTTTACCGCGTGCTTGTCTGATGCGGGCGTTCCATCCGGTTTGACTATTTGCGCGACGGCGGTCTCGCTTTTCTGCGTCTGAATATCCGACATATCATTTCCTTCTTTTTAACTTTTTCTTAACTCGAGACGGGCTGAAGCCCGCAACAGGAATTGAGCCTTCCGCATTAGCGGCTAGGGAGGACGTTGGATTAAAGTCTGCTTCCGCAATTGTAAATTTTGCTTATGCGGACTGATAAATCAATGTTGCTTTCGCTCAAACCGCAAAAGCAGGTTTTCCAAAACCGTATGCCGACTTTAGCCCGACATCGCGTCAACGCCTCAGCTATTTATGCTTCACATTCCATCCGATAAAAAATTGGTATTTCCGACTTTGCAATTCGAATGGATTAGAGCCGGATTGAAATCAATCCTACCTGAAAGCAAGCCCCTGCAAAATCAAATCGAAGACCGAAAGCAGTTTTCGCTTCACCTCTTCCGGCTCTCCCACCTCTTTGACTGTCAAGCTGAAAGGCATGAATCCGTTAGTGGCGAGGATAAGCGCCTTTGCGATGTTCAATGCATCGTCCTTCCTAAAATGGCCGTTCTCTTGGCCTTCAGAGATCACTGTTGCGAAAATCTCGGCTTCAGCCTGATAGTAGCTTTCCTTGCGAAGACTGATGCGCGGTCGAAGCAACGCCAGATCTTCATCAAGGCATTGACGATGATCCTTCAGAGCGTCCATCCGAAAAAGAACTCGTTCGACAACCATTTTTTTCAATTTTTCAGAAGGTTTATCTTCGGATGCAGCCATTTCCGTCAATCGCTCTTGCAATTTCTCGTTGGTCTTATCTACTGAGGCGACAGCAATATCTTCTTTGCTGTGAAAATGGAGATAGATTGTGCCTTTGCCGATTCTGGCTTCTTTCGCGATGTCGTCCACAGTCATCTTTCGATAGCCGTAGCGAGCCATCAACTCTCTCGAAACATCGATAATAGTGTCTCTGACCAATGCTTTGTCTTGATTCAATGTCGCCTCGACTCCATACAAATGACCGAATTCGTTTTCTGGTCATATCTGAGTACGCTCGATATTGAATGATAGTTCCGATCGGCTCCGCCTGCTAACATTTGTTCCAGTCCAAATCGGTCAGTCGTTTATAGGATTCCTCTACCTTGTCGGCAGGAAATTACTAGAGCTGTGTCGAAAGGCGAGAGTAATATTTTGCGATTCCTTAACAAAACGGATTGCGTCTGCGCATTGGAGGTTGGCGTTATGTGGGTGGAAGAGTTAGAACTTAAGAACATCAAATGTTTTGAGAATATAAAGATAAAATTAGGTTCTAGAGGCTTTAAACGCCCCTGGGTTACTTTTTTAAGTGAAAATGGCGGAGGTAAAAGCACCGCTTTGCAGGCGCTTGCACTCCTCTTAGCCGGTCCCGAAGGATCTCAAAAACTACTGCCTCGACCGCTCGCCTGGTTGAAGGATGAGAGTCAGGCGGGCCTCATTTCCGCTCACATACATCAGGGCAAAAACGATCCCGGTCAACATGGCGATGAGAACGTTCGCAAAACTTTCGGATACTCGTACCATGTTACTGGAAGCAAGCCGCTTACGATTAGAAATCGGAGCTACAGCGAACCTGCAATCATCGAGAGCAAAGACTCCAACTTGTCCTGGCTAAGGCAAAACGCACTTACTTCCACAGGCAAGGGTTGGTTCGCAGTCGGATATGGAGCGTTTCGCCGTTTAACGCGCTCTAGCCAAATTATCGTTCCTTCTCTTGAACCGCAAGCTCGTTTCACGAATTTCATAACGCAGTTCAATGAAGACGATCCTCTAACGGCGTTTGAACAGTGGATGGTCTACCTGGACTACCGCATCTCTAAAGCAAGCGACAAGAACGCTGATCGGATGCAAAAAGTCGGAATTGCCGCAATAAATGAGCTTCTGCCTGAAGGGGTCTCCTATGCTCACGTTACAAACGAGGGAAGAATCTGCTTTAGCGTGAATGGCTCAATCGTCCCGACTGCTTCATTGAGCGACGGATACCGCAGCGTCCTCGCGCTTACAGGCGATCTGGTCTGGAGAATGTTGCAGGCTTTTCCTGAGAGCGATAATCCTCTGCATGAGGAGGGAGTGGTTCTTATTGATGAGCTTGATATACACCTTCATCCGGTTTGGCAAAGAGATATCGCCGGGTGGCTACGCAAGCAGTTTCCCAATGTGCAGTTCATCGTCGCAACTCACAGTCCGCTCATAGCGTCAGGCGCCGGAGAAGATGCGCTGACGCTCAAGTTCGATATTCGAGAAGGGAAAGCTATGGTAGCGGAAGTGCAAAATGTGTCCTCAATGAACGTAGATCGTATCCTCACAAGTGACGCTTTCGAACTCCTATCTCCGTACTCGCCGGAAACGGAACACAAGCTGAATCGATACGACGCATTGAGAAACATAGGTCATTCCCGGTCAAGACCTGAGCAGAACGAATATGAAAAACTTCTCGATTTTGTTTGCGAGGCGCGTCCCTTCGTAGGTTGCCCGGAACCTGGATCATTGGATGATCGCATGGAAAAATATCTGGAGAAGTCTCTCAAGTGATCCATGTGAAACGCATTGCAAAGCCGAAAGCGTTAGTTGACAACGAGCTTAAATGGAAAGTCGCTTTTGAAGCGACTATTGATGCGAAGACCCGCAAGAAAGTTGCGGAGCGCTATCGCCATAAAACTATTCAACTTGCCTTAAGCGCGATGTTCTCTGGGAAATGCGCTTACTGCGAGAGCAAAATTGAACTCGTCAGTGACGCCCACATCGAACATTATCGTCCAAAATCGCGTTTTCCGGAACTGACTTTCGATTGGAAAAACTTACTGTGGGCGTGCGGGAAGTGCAATTCTACAAAACACAAAGGTGACAAGTTTCCGGATGAAACTGATGACGGACCAATTTTGAATCCCTGTGAGGATGACCCTGATGAACACCTGACATTTGACTAGGACCCTCTGACTTTCCTGGCTTATGTCAATGGTAAATCGAAGAGAGGGCGCACAACGGAAACTCTGCTTGGGCTGAACCGAACCGATCTGCTTGTTCAGCGCAGTCGTCGAGTCAAGCAACTTGCCTGCCTTGCAAGATTAAGAGAAACCGACCTTGAAGCGAAGAGTCTTCTTAATGAAGCCTCTCTTGCGGACGCGGAATACTCCGCATTCGCAAGAATGTTGTCGTGAAAAACGCTCTGATGTTTCTGGTCGAATAAGGCGCTTCCGTTTATCTCGAATTGCCATTCCAATAAACTTGAATAGTTAAGATTGAGTCAAACAGGATAGTTTGCAGCGCCTGGGCAATTTCAAGCCCGCTCCAAAGGTTAATTCCAATGCTGAAATTGCAACTCAAAAAAATTGCGCTATTTATCGTTCTCATCTCGGCGTTCATTTTGCCTTTAAGTTGCAAAAACGACGATAGACAGATCGTGACTCTACGGTTCTGGAACGGATTCACCGGACCTGACGGGCGGACGATGCTGAATCTCGTAAAAAGATTTAATGAGAAAAACCCTGACATTCACGTTTTGATGCAGAGAATGGACTGGGCGACGTATTACAACAAATTGTTCGTGGCGGGCCTGGGGCATCGCGCTCCTGAGGTGTTCGTGTTGCAATCTCGAGCCATTCAAAGATTTGCAAAGGCGGGATACTGCCGGGCGAACGACGACCTCGTCAGCGGGCCTGATGGAATTGACGTGAACGATATCGACCCGAACGTGTGGGACGCCGTGGAGCAACAAGGAAAGCACTACGCCCTTCCGCTCGATGTTTTTCCGATGGGAATGTACTACAATCGCAAGCTCTTCAAAGAGGCGGGGATCGTAGATGCGAAGGGCGAAGCGAAGCCGCCCGCAACCCGCGAAGAGTTTATGGAGGCGATGCGCAAAATCACGAAACCTGCGTCCGGGAAAGACCCCACCAGGTGGGGATTCGTTTTCACGAACATGGAGAGCAACGCTTACACGATCATGAGGCAGTTCGGAGGCGAGTTCTTCTCGCCGGACTACGCAAAATGCAACGTGAATCAACCGGAAAACGTGGAGGCGCTTCAGCTCTGTTCAGATCTGATTCGGAAGTATCATTACGCGCCTTCGCCGGAGAACTTCGACGCCTGGATCGGCTTTCGTCAAGGCAACGTCGGAATGGTTTTCGAGGGCATCTATATGCTTGCCGACCTGCAAAAGCAGAAAGACCTCGATTTCGCGGGCGCGCCTGTTCCCCTGATCGGAACCCATAATGCGACCTGGGCGGACTCGCACACGCTCTGCCTGCGCTCAGACTTGGAGGGCGCAGAACTGAAAGCAGCCTGGAAATTCGAGAAGTTTCTCTCCGACAACAGTCTTGATTGGGCGGACGGCGGACAAGTTCCGGTGCGAAAAAGCCTTCGCGCCACGGATCGTTTTCGCAAGATGACGATCCAATCGGAGTTCGCAAAGCAGATTCCTTATGTCGCCTATGTGCCGCGTTTGAACTTCGTATTCGAATACTTGAAAGAGTACTCCACCGGGATCGAAAAAGGCTTGCGGGGAACTCAGTC
>JAYVOT010000523.1:0-1689 GCA_043757795.1 Chthonomonadaceae bacterium
GTTTTGGAGATGTCCGGCGCGCCTATCGCAATTCAGCAAGCGATGCGCATCGCACGTCGAGGAGGGCGAGTCTCTTTAATGGGCATCCCATCGCAGAAAGTGGAGCTTGATATTGCCGAGGACATGATCTTCAAGGGTTTGACGATTCATTGCATCGTTGGACGAAAACTGTACGAGACCTGGGACACGATGCGATCTCTGCTTGCCTCCGGCAGGTTGAACATTGCGCCTGCAATCACGCATCGACTGGCTTTTGAAGATTTTGAACACGGTATGAATCTTATGCGCGACGGTCTCTGCGGCAAGGTCGTTTTTATGATGGACGACAAATAGGGACGCGTTGAAAGGTTGGAAATGATATGCGAATTTCAAAAAAAGTCTGGGGCGGGACGGTGTTCACTCTGGGGCTACTCTGGCTCATCGGCGGCGTTTTCGGCTACGCCCAAAACAAGGGAGGCGGAACGCTCGTTTTAATCTTCTGCGGCATCGTCCTTTCTCGTATGGGTTGGGGCATGATGCACCGCAAAGCATAAATCGCTATGAGCACGGTCTCCACCTGTTTCAAATATAATTTCAGACAGAAAGTTCTATTGTGCGATCAAATGCACTCTGCGAACTGCGCTTCCGGCAATCATTGCCTTAAGCGAAAAAGATACAATCGTATGCACCATAAAAAGGGAAGAAAGACTAATATGAACCGGATGAGCCAGACCTTCAATTAGCCGATCTACCCTGGTTTTACTTTATCCCTTCTCCAACGAACATTACTGAAAGGAACGGGGCGCGAGACAGGTATCTCCATGAATCGGAAGCATTGCGGGGCAAAGATCATTGGATGCGCAACGATTTCGAATAGTTAGCAAGCGCAGAACACGCCTGACGCAATCCTAAAAATCAAAATTAAGAAATAAGAGGAGTCGATATGTTGGAAATGAAGGCGCTATTGTACTTCCTGATCCTGCTTTCAGTCGGGAAGTCCCCGGCTGATTTGAAAGCGTTCGCTCAAATCCGAGGGGAGTGGGAGGTTGCGATCAAAGCCGCTTTCCCTGAGGCTTAAAAGAGAACCGTCTATTTTGACAACGCTCGCTACTTCCATGCCAAGTTGGTGACCGCTCTTCTGATCGGCAAGCGCGTGCGGTTCATTTACCTTCCTCACCTACTCGCCAAATTTGAATTTGATCGAGCGTTTGTGGAAGTTCTGCAAGAAGAAGGTTTTGAGCCTCTACTACGGCACGTTCAAGGAATTCATGAAAGCGGTCGATGATTTTTTCAGTGAATTGCTACTCCTTTAGATACGTTCATAAATTAATGCACTAAGTTCTGCTCATTTTTGAAATCAAACTCACCTAAATTCCAGTGTAATAATTGTTGGGCGACTCCTAACAGTTATTGATACCTTCAGACTGCCGTCAAGTCAAGGATTTCAGGAACTCGAGATCAAAAACGGCTCTCAAAACGCACTGAAATGAAGATTGGAACCAATATGAACGAGCATAGCCTACGAAAATCAGTACGATTTTTATCCTAGGGAGGCTCCAACCTTCTCTCCGACAGACTGCTAGTAGGACTTCAGTCTTCGCACACAAGATGGGTATCGTGCAACTTGCCAATGATAGGGCGCCGCCTCAGTTGCTATCCACTCCAGGCTCGAAAGTGTTGTGACCTGGCATCGTGCAGTTGACTTTGAAA
>JAYVOT010000524.1:0-1689 GCA_043757795.1 Chthonomonadaceae bacterium
ATAATCGTCCCAATACTCTCGTTCCCGCCAATCCGCCGGGGATAGCTTCCAGGATTTCACCGAATCCTTCTCTCTGTCAAGGAGCCGCTCTTCCTGCTCTTCTTTGCTAATGTGCAAGAAGAATTTCATAATGACGACTCCGGCGTCGGCGAGCAGTTGTTCAAACTCATTGATGCGATCGTATCTTTTCTGCCAGACAGCCTCTTCGACCAGTTTGTGTACTCGCACTACAAGAATATCCTCGTAATGGGAGCGGTTGAAGATGCTGATGCTTCCCTTCATCGGAGCTTGAGCGTGGACGCGCCAGAGGAAATCGTGCGCCGCTTCGACAGGAGTAGGGATTTTGAAGGAGGCGACGTCGCAACCTTGCGGATTCCAGGCGCCCATGACATGTCGCACTGTTCCGTCTTTTCCGGAGGTGTCCATTCCTTGCAGGACGATCAGCACGGGGGTCTGTTGCGCGGCGGAGAGGAGTTCCTGAAGTGCGGTCAACTCCGCTTCCAACTTCAAGGTCATCGCCTCGCCTTCTTCCCGTTTCAGCCCTCCGTTGTCATCGGTATCGAAATCTTTTAGTTTAATCTTTTTTTTGCCGTCCAAGCGGGTCAAAAGCGCCATAGTGTCGTCTCCTTCATGTAGTTCACACATTTTAGCCGTAGAGCGCGGAACTGTCAAGTTTCCACACGAAACGACCTGATGGAATGGGATGCTGCGCCCGGCGGGACTCACTTCACGAGACTACACCGCCTTCGACCTGCGCGGAAACAACGCCAACCGCATTGACCCACACGCGAACGTGTTCACCTCCGCCTATTACAAAGCTTACTGTGCGCGACCGCGCTAATTACGAAGGCAAACCTCGCGTTACGGTGGTATGGGAACTGCGAAGCGATGAAAACGAAGCTGTGCGGACTTTTTTTGGGCTAGTAATTGCGATTAGCCGTTAGTGATTTCTTCGACATTTCTTGCGCTCAGTTCGTGCGTCGGGGACCCAAGAAGTCTTCAAGGCAGAATTTTGAGGCGCTCCGTATTGCAGAATACATCCGAAAATTCAGCGGGCGAGAATCAAAACTATGGCGAGGTCAAAAAGACTTCGCCACAATTTCAAGGACTTATAATTACCGCGCATTCGGGGTAACCGCTATTTTCTATGAAGTCGATCCGAACCCGCAACTTTCACGAGCTTATTGTAGACGCCGAATAGGAGAAAGGGAGAGACCCACTGCCCGATAAAACGGCTTCTCCTCTCATCGCCTGTCAACTCGAAAAATAGCGAAGCTCCGATTGAACCGAGCGCCGCCCAGAGGAAAATATCGGACGGAAGTTTCGCCGTCTGTTCCTCTATCGTCCTCGCGATGATGCCTTCAGAGTGATCTACAGCTTCCTGCGATGAGGAGCGATTTGCAATTTCCGCCACTTTTTTGTCCTTCTTCGAAAGCGATTGAGTTCATGTCTCAAAGTTTCTAAACTAATATCTCGGTTTACCGATAGCTCTCAAACGCGCCGTTCATTTACTGCAAGTTTGCCGCATGAGCAAACATGAATAATGGTCTTTTCAGAGAGTCTGTATCAGTAGGAACGGAGTCCATACAAGGACGTTCGAGATTTTCGTTCGGTTCCTAAAGTGATAAATCAAACTGAGTTAACAACATTTGGCGGCGGGCTTTATGAACCTCGATATTTCAAAAAATT
>JAYVOT010000525.1:0-1688 GCA_043757795.1 Chthonomonadaceae bacterium
CAAATATGCAAAATACGCGAAAAAAATTCGGATACGATATATACGAACTCGGAACCTTATTCGGCGCTTAGCGCCGACCCCTCCTTGCATGAGGAGGGATCAGGGGGATTTCCTACTTGCACATTCACGTAGACTTACGGAAGGGAACTCCGGCATCCCCCGCCCTTCGAGGGCGGAGCTTGAGGGGCGGCCCCTGAGTTTTAGGCGGGTTTGCCTTCCGCTTGCATCCCTTTGTATTCGTATTTTTTTTCGCGTATTTCGCGGCGCTCATCCCTTACCGTATTCATCCCAATTTCGCGGTTCTCATCTTCAAGTATTCCCGTTTAGAAAGGATAGTTGCCATGCCCGATATGCTGGTTCAACTGTTGAAATTGCCTCCTCAAGAGCCTCAGCTTTCCGATTTGCGCAGGAAAGGGGTCATAGTCCGGCGGGCGCATCCTTTCGAAATGACGAAGATAAGAGAGTTTATCGAAGCCAACTTCTCAGTCGGATGGGCTGACGAAGTCATGCCCTGCTACGCCAGGCAACCGATATCGCTATTTATCGCAATTCGAAACGGAAAGGTGATCGGGTTCGCCGCCTTTGAAGCGACGATGCGAGGCTTCTTCGGCCCGACGGGAGTCTGCGAAAGCGAACGCGGCAGAAACATTGGAAAAGCTCTTCTGCTCGCTTGTCTACACGGTATGCGGGAATCGGGATACGCATACGGGATTATTGGCGGAGTGGGACCAGCAGAGTTCTATGCGAAAGCATGCGGAGCCGTCCTAATCCCGGAAAGCGTTCCCGGCATCTACGCGGACATGCTTACCGGCGGCGAAGTGGAATGACCTGCGAGATTGGAAGGCGAATAGAGGCTTGCCGCTACAGACCGAATTTTATGGCGGAATGTTGAATTTCCAGATTTCTCACCTTCGAAAAGAGGGAGAATAGTAATTGTTGAAAGAGATTAAAAAGAGCATATGAAGATAAAAGAGTTTTCGACTTTCGTCATTGCGACGCCCTGGCGAAATATCACCTACTTCGTTCTAGAGACTGAAGAGGGGGTTCGGGGAGTGGGGGAAGCGCGGATTCTGGGCAAGACCCACACCGTTCTCGAATTTTTGAAAGACGTTCGTCGGCACATCATAGGGCATGAGGTCTACGATGTGGAGGAACTATACAAGCGGTTCACTCTGCTCGACTTCGGTTCGCCCGGAGAAGTGGCGATGACAGGACTCGCGTTGGTGGAAATGGCCTGTTGGGACATCATCGGAAAGGTCGCAGGGTTGCCGGTTTATCAGTTGATTGGCGGCAAGGTTCATGACAAGATTCCCGCCTATGCCAATGGCTGGTACACCGGAGACAGAACCCCGGAAGCGTTTGCGTCCGCTGCCGCAAAGGTTGTGGCCAAAGGCTATCTTGCGATGAAGTTCGATCCATTCGGGAACGGAAACCTGGAGTTGTCTCGCAAAGAGTTCCGAAAATCCATTGAGATCATTGAAGCGGTACACTCCGTTGCTGGCGAAGGCGTTCAAATGCTCATTGAGATGCACGGCCGATTCGCGCCCCATCAAGCGGTGGAGATTGCGAAAGAGATCGAGAAATTTCACCCCGGTTGGATCGAAGAGCCTTGCAGACCGGAAGACGTTCCCGCTCTTAAATACGTGGCGGAGCACACGAGCATCCCGATCGCGACGGGCGAGCGGTTG
>JAYVOT010000526.1:0-6124 GCA_043757795.1 Chthonomonadaceae bacterium
TTGCCATTTTGCACAATAAAAGCGGGAAGTTGTGCGTCGCCGCCAGTTCCTTCAAGCACGATGACGCCGTTCTCAGGCGCTGTCTTTGTCATCTGTTTCCCATCGAGCTGATACACAATACGAAGGCGCTTAATGCGATCTCTAGTCGGGTCTCCAAAGACTGCGTTCGTTGCGGGGATTTCGCCATCGCCAGCTACAAGCAATCGCTTTACTTTTGCAGTCACATCGATTCCTCCCGCCCCCTCTACCGGCTCGTAATAAGCTTCAAGAACAGTCAGAATTGGTTTTTTTGCGCCCTTCGAGATTCCGGAAGTCGCTTCGATAGCAACCAGATGATTTGGGGTCTTGTTTTTTCGGAAGACGACAAACACCGACTCCGACGGACCCAACCGGAGAGTGACTTTCGTTCTGCCTCCTTCTTGACTCCATTCCGGGGCGTCCTCGATCAACCCCGTTTCAGGGCGCCAGAGTTCCGGAGTTTTGCCTGCGACTCGGAAGATTCCCTCCGCGGCGAGGTTCTGTTTCCGGGGGTTGCTCACGAAATAGAAGTCCGTATTCCCCTCTCGCCGGTGAATCCAGGGAAGTTCGCGTTCCTCTGAGAAGGCGACATCGGGGGTTTTTAGCGCATCTGCAAGCTGTGCAAACGGGATGAGTTTCAAATCCCCTGCAATCCGCCCGATCTCTTCGTCGCAACTCGGATAGTTCGCAAGGCTCGGAGATTTTTCCGGCGCGTTCCCAACTATCGTCGCCCCGGCTTTCGAGAGTTCGACCAGTTTTTTGAGCGTTTTCGGGGTCATCCATTTGGAGTCCGGCAAGATCAGAACTCTATATTTCATGCCTCCCGGAAGAACCAATTCACCATTTTCGACTTTGATCGTCATCAGGGTCGTTCGGTCGCAACCATCGTAATCGAATCCGAAGGGAAGCGTAGGGCGATTAAGGTCATTGGGCGCATCGTCGCCGCAAAAGGTGAGGACATCCGCGACAAAAGTCCCATGCTGAAGCAGGGTCTGACATCGGGCGATGTATTTCAGCCACTCTTTGCTCTGCTCCCACCATGTGACGGTTCGCTCGAAATGCGTTCCCCAGGGTCCCATTGTCATTCCCGGATTGAGTCCTATCCAGGGCTGATGCGCGTATCTATGGAAGATATATCGGTTTACGCCCTGCGTAAAGACCCGATCTCCCAACGCTTTGATTCCGTAAGGCTCCACCTGCCAGCGTCCGCTGCGGTCGTCGGCTGTGAACGATTCCGCCCCGACGATTTTGTTTCCTTTGGTATGCACTGCGCTCGCCGCGATTTTGATCGTTTCCATTGCGGAGCCGCCGATCCAGAACTCGCCCATCGCGATGTCGGATTTCGTCCCAACCTGCAAGTTGTCGAAGGGTCCGTTTCCGTAAGGCTCTATTGAGCAGAGCATTCCGTTTGCATGACAGTGCTCTGCAAACCTGCCTGCGTAGTTCTCCGCGAAGAGGTCCGCTATCGTCCTGCGCCAATCCCAGAGGAAGCGCTCGGAGACCTCCGCGCTATCGACCACGAAACCTGCGACGACCGGCAGAAAGGTAAGGGGAGAGTAGCCGTGATGTTTCTCAAACTCGGAGAATAGCCCCTCCGAATAGTTCTGACTGCCGACCTCGTAGGAGTCGATCAGGGCGTTGTTCAGCACAGTCCCGGCAAGGTCTCCGATGTCTTTCAACAGGGGAGCCACTCCCTTCTCCCAGTGAAGGTCCATCGCTTTTTTGCTAAGCTTATCGCACTCAAGTCCTCTGCCGGCGTCCGGCGCCGGAGAACAGACCGCCCCGGTCGTCGTCGCCCCCATTCGGAGCAGAATCCAATCGCCTTCCGGCAGGGTCGCCTTGAATTCGCCCTCGTATTTTGGAAAAACACGAATATCCGCCTTCGACACGACCGAGTCTTGCGGCGCTTTTCCATTTCCGGGAACCCACCTATCTCCCAGAGGAAGCCCGGAACCTCCTCGATCAACTGCGGACTTGGAGCCGTAGTCAGGAATTCTGAAAGCGCCTTTGTCTTTTGGCTGCCGTATGGCGATCACCGCAACATCGACATAATAATCGTAGTTTTTGTTCGGCTCCGGGAGCTTTATTGAGGTTTGTCCGCCTTTGACCGGCGTCTCCGTCCAAGTCAGTCTGCGCATCGAATATTCAGGAGTGATCCAGGGACCGCCGCTCGAAGACCAGCCGGCGCAGTTGTGCATGCAGAGTTCGAGTCCTACCCGCTTCGCCTCCTTCACCGCGTGGGTGAAAGCTTCTCTCCACTGCGGGGAGAAGAAGGGCGTGTCCCCCTTCGGCACTCCCTGATCGACATTGAATATCTGAGCGCCGCCGATCCCCACATTCGCCATTGCTTCCAGATCGGCGGTAATGCCTTCTTTGGTCACATTCCCGTTCATCCAGTGCCACCAAGTGTGGGGTCGAGCTGCTTTGGGCGGATTGGCGAAGAGCAGGTCTAGAGAAGCGCCCTGCTTTGCGGCGCTTGATTTCAATTCAGCTTCGTAAATGAGAGGGAGTTGGGTTGCCAGCGCCAGGCTGGTTTTAAGAAACGTTCGTCTTTTCATCGATTCTCCAGAAAAATTTGTCTTGGCGTACAGTTCTGGATTCACTCATTGTTTTCCTGTATTTGCGAGTTGAGACTTGGAAAAAGGATCACTACGAGGTTCAAGTGTTGATCATGCGCTATTGACGTGAAGCCCTCATCCCCCCGGCCCCCTTCTCCCGCGCTGCGGGAGAAGGGGGAGTAAGAGAGATGAGAATCGCCACGACGGGCAAAGCTTTTTCGCTATTGCGAAAAAGCTCTGCCCGTCGAGACTGTTGATGGCGATGCAATACATCTCGTCGGTCTGAGGGTGTCCCGACCAAGGCGTATCTGCAAAGCGGCTCTGCCCGATGTGACGATTTCCTACGTTGCGGGTTGCATTTATTGTCAATCGTAAATCATCTGCACCACAGATTGCTTACACTAGGGACTGCAGAACTTCTCAGGCAGGTTTTTAATCACTGTGTTTATCGCCTCTACTCGAAATGCCCTGTCTCTCGGCGCAAGTCGACGAACATGCCTCTTGATCCAAGCCCATGCCAGCTAAATCGGGTTAAAATCAGGGGAATAAGGAGGCAGATAGAGCAGCTCGCAACTTACCCGAGTAATTAACTCGGCGATGTTCCCCCCGTGATGACTGCGCGCGTTGTCCAAAACGATAACACTGCCTTTGCGCAAATTCGGCAACAAATCGTGTTCTAGAACGCTTCAAAATCGACCCGCTTGATCCAAGCTCCCTTTTGAAAGGTGGCAACCATGCCCGAAAGCGGGAGGGCTCCCAGAACGGAATAGTTGTAGCCTTTTTGATAGGGGATTTCTTCAATGACAGGTTTCCCTTTCGGAGACCAGTCATATCGAGAGGTCATAGAGAGGCTGAACCCCAATTAATCAAGAAAAACCAGGTTTTTTGGAGCTAATTCGTCTCGTTTGGTTTGAAATTCCCATCTTTTGCGCTCATCTCGCTCTTTGGCGATAAACGACTTTTTTTAAAAGTCAGTCCGCACCGCATGCAAGTGTCGGACATGACGCTGACAGAGACTAAGATGCTTTTGCGTTCATGCCATGCTTGGGCAAGGGTTTTGAGCGTCCAGTCAGTTCTAGCTGCAACAAGCTCCCTGAGTTCAGAATATTCTTCGGCTTTGATGAAAGGCGGCTTTCCGGTCGATGGCAATGGCGTAATCCGTCCCTCCTCCCGCCAGATCTTTTTGTAGCGTTTGACGGTAGACTTGTTGACGGATAAAAGCTTTGCAACTGCGACATTCGACATGCCGGAATGTATCGCATCAAGGATGCGTTTTTGTAAATTAATGGCGTAAGCGCTCGTGGCTAGTATTATTGCATAGACGCCTACAAATTACGACTGAAAATGATTGCAGAAATCAGTGAACAGAACCGCAGATTATGCTGAACACGCTGAAAAAATCAAACGACATGAAAACGCCTCCCACCGGTATTCGGCGGGAGGCGTCATTCATCCAGAGGCGAGCGAGAGAAGGCGAAATTCATTTTCCGCTTTTCTTCCCAGTTCTATTTGGCGCTAGGCAGGGGTGAGGATTGCTTTTCGAAGAGAACCGATTTTTGCGTCGGTGTTGTCGCAGGCGATTGGGTATTACTATTTACGTCATAGCTTCCACTCCCGCATCCAGTCAGAAGTAGTGTTGACAACAACAAAACTATTGAAACTAGAGACTTAAGAATCGCTTTCATGTTGGATTTCCTTTCAAAAGGAGTATTCAAGACCTTGTTTAGAGGTTAGAATACAGTAGTCTGTTGGGAGTGTTCGATCCTGCAGGAAGGTTGGTCAAAACTCCTAACTCGATACGGGGGTCTGGCATTCCGTCAAAGGATTCGATCAGAGTGATAAGCCGTCCTGGCATGGTAAACTCCTGTAGAAGATTTCTACCATATTCGACGCCAGTGTCTAAAAATCATTGTGAAATTAAGATGCGCTAGCCCTGTTTTCAAATACATTTACGAAATAATTACAAACAAATAAAAATGGTGTCAGTTAATTCGACTGCAATAGCATTCCATTCATCTGTAAGCGATCTTTAGCAAGCAAAAGCGTGTCAAGTGTCTCATCGCAATAACAGTTAGTGATATTGAAATTAATCGACTCCAAACACCCGCTTCGCTCGACACCCCTCTCTCAAAAGCTCCCCGAAAGCGACAGCAGCAATCGCCGCCCCTTCACGAACCTTGTGCCGCTGAACGCCGATTGGAAGTTGATGACGCTTCGGTCGTTAAGGGCGTTTTCTACGGCGAAGGTGAGTCCCCCGCGCCCCATGAACCACTTTTGCCCGGTGGTGAATCGCAGGTCGATCTGAGTTCGAGGCGTGCGATGCGTGCTCGGCGCGACGACGCTGCTCGCCAACCCGCTCCCATGGCTGATGAGCATCGAGACGCCCTTTCCGCTTTTCCACGTGTAGCCCGCGCTCAGGCTGACAGTGTTCTTCTGATCGTGGTCGTTGTAAGCGGGAACGTCCGCTCCCGTGTTGTCCTTTCCGTTCGGGGAAGCGATCGAGTAGGAGTAGTTCAGCGCCGCGTCGAACCCGACGCTCTTCAACGGCGAAATTTCATACGACGCCTCGATCCCGTGAACCGCCCCGCGTTGCAGGCTGACTGAAGAATAAAGCCCGATCTGACTGCCGGGAATGAATAGCCCCGTGTCCGTCTGATCCTTGATCTGCTTCACATAATAAGCCAGTTTGAAATTCTGCCCCTTGCCTGTCTGACGCTCATAGCTGAGGTCGTACTGATCAAGTTGTTCCGGCTGAATCGCCTGCCCGATGACGGCGCCCTGCGCAAGAGGCGGAGTATTGAAGAGGCGATTGTACGACCATCGTATCGCGCTGACTTTGTCCGGCGAATACGAAAAGTTGAGGCGCGGAGAGAGAGTCTTGAGGCTGATAGAGTCCTGTCCCAGGTTCTGAGTTTGTTTGTACCAGTCCGCCCGTACTCCGAAGTTCGCCAGAAAACGCTTCGATATTTGCCACGTGTCCTGCAGATAGGCGGCGCGATAGAAGCCGGTGCGACGCGCGTTCAAAACAGGCGTAGCGTTGGAACTCGCTTTGTAGACGTTCTGCCCGTTCACATCGACCACGGGCGCGCCGTTCGAGTCTGTCAAAACTGCGCCTTCCGGAGCGAGATTCGGTGCAGTCGCTGCGAGAGTGTCCAACGCCAACTGACTTGCTGAGACGATTCTATAAGACTCGTTGCCCTCCTGATCGTCCAAAACGAAGCCCGCTTTCAAGTTGTGATGTCCGCGCTTCGAGGCGAGACTCCCGGTGAACTGCACATGATGCACGTTGCGAACGGCTGTCGGGCTGTACTCGATAGAGCTGTCGGTCGGAAGATTCGTCTGATCGACCAGAGGATTGTTGTTGTGCAGTTCCTGCCCGGAGTGCAGAAACGTCGCGGAGAGAATCCCCGTGTCTCGACTTGAGAGTTGACGCTTCCAGGCGAGAGTTGCAAACTCGCTGACCTCGCGCTGAGTGATGTCTTGTCCTGCGTCATGTTGCGAGGGAAGCATAAGGACGTCCGCTCCAAGCGCGCTCTGATTGTCCGGCG
>JAYVOT010000527.1:0-6117 GCA_043757795.1 Chthonomonadaceae bacterium
GTTCGACTTTCGCTCGCCTGATGCATCATGAAGGTCATTCGGTGACGATCATAGACATACAGAGCGAGTCGTTTCGACGACTTGGCGCTAAATACAAAGGCGCAAGAATCGTCGGGAACGGAATTGACGAAGATGTGTTGAGACGCGCGGGAATCGCGGAAGCGGATGTGTTTCTCGCCTCAAGTCAGGGCGACAACCGAAACATCATGGCGGCGCAGATCGCAAAACATGTCTTCAACGTTCCGAAAGTAATCGCTCGAATCTACGACCCGATCAGGGCGGATCGCTATCGGCAGTTGGGGCTAATCACTCTCTGCACTACCACTATCGCTTCCGGATTGATGAGAGATTTCGTGACTGACGGAGAATGGGGTTTAGCGAAAGACTACTCCGAGGAGTATCTCGCAAGCAACGCATAAAGCGAGTGCAAGGCGAATTATCCCCTTCCCATTTTCTTGACCGCGAGAGTTGCGTATCGCAACCCTCCTCCGGTGATGAAATGGACGCAGGTCGGGCTGAATCTTCAGTCGCAGAAGCGATTTTCGCATTCTAATTCGGGGTTCAAAACCTGGATTCGAGGCTTCGACATTCACAAAGGCGGTTTATGCCGTTTGAACTGAAAGAGGATTTGTACAGGATATGTATATCATTATAGTTGGCGGCGGGAATGTCGGATATTATCTCGCAAAAACGCTTTCATCGGCGAAGCACGAAGTTCTCTTGATGGAGCGCGACCGCGTTCGTTACCGAACTATTTCGGAAGAGCTTGGCGAGATCGTGATGCAGGGCGACGGTTGCGAAGTCTCTCTGCAAACGGAGGCGGGCTTCGGCAGAGCCGATGCGGTCGTGGCGGTTACCGGGAGCGACGATGACAATCTGGTGGTTTGCCAGATGGCCAAGTTGGAACACAACGTCCCCAGGACCATCACCCGAATCAACGACCCGAGAAACGAAAAACTGTTTCATAAGCTTGGAGTGGACACGACCGTCAGTTCCACTAAGATCATCTACAATCTTCTAGAGCAGTCGGTCGGCGGCGGCGAAGTGATTCCCCTTGCCGCCCTCAATCGGGGGAATATTGAGATCGTGGAAGTCGAGATCAGCGCAAAATCGCCCGTTTTGAGCCGAGAGATCAGTTCGCTCGCCCTGCCCCCCGAAGCGCTCATCATCTCGATCATTCGAAACGGTCACGCTGTATTGCCGTCCGGCGACACAGTTCTGATGCAAGACGACAGCCTCATAGCGCTAGTCAATGCAGAGCACGAGCCTGCTCTTCGGGATGTTTTCGCTGAGGGATGACAGTTGGGATTTGAGGAACGGACGGGTTGATTTCAAAGTCCGATTGCGAAATTTCCTTTCCCTGAGGCGAGATTTTCCGGCGCGTTCACAAATAGATTGGATGTACATTGGACGTAAACATGAGCGAAGAGCGCTCTTCCGAATTGAGCGAACCTCCAAAACTTCGCGATTATCTCGCCGATGCGATTCTGCAACGCCTCACGACGATGCAGAGTTACATTGAAGCGGCGAAGTCTGATGAAGACGCGGATGCAATCAAGTCGATGAGAGTTTGGGCGCGAAGGAGCAGGGCGGCTCTGGAGTGCGACAAAGATTTTTTTTCGCGCAAAGAGATTGACAAACTAGAAGCGTCTTTGAAGGCGACGACGAAAGCGCTCGGAGTGGCGCGAGACAACGACGTGCTTGTCTCCAATCTCGAAAAACGGAAAACGGGATTGCCTGAGACGCAACATTCCGGAATAGACGAGATGGTGGAAGAGTTGAAGGCGCAACGGATTGAGGACAAAAAGTCAGCATTGATCGCCATCAAAAATCTGGAACGTCGAAACCCGATGGAACGTTTTCGTTCTCTTGTTCAAGAGAGCAAAACATGAATCAGCGGAATTCCAAAAAATTCGCAATCGCAGAAAAGAGTCGCTGAAGCATGGCCAAACCGAAGAAGAATAGTTCAACGCCCTCCGCATCGCCCATTTTTGCGGAAGCGGCGCGAATTCTTACGGCGCGAATGCACGGACTTCTTTCGTATGAAGCTTGTTTATTGGACGAACGCAAGGTTCTGGAGCTGCATGAGATGAGAATCGGAGCCAAACGCCTGCGTTATTCTCAGGAGCTTTTCCTGCCTCTTTATGAAACCCACACAAGGTTTGGCGCGAATTTCAAAGCCTGCATCAAACAGATGAAACGCCTGCAAGATCTGCTTGGCTCCATCCACGACGCCGATATCACTGTTCCCCGCTTGACGGTTCAACTCGAACATCTGTTGGGACGCGGACACAAAGCGGATCGTGAAGAGGAGGTTTCCGTAGGAGTTCGCCTCGTCGATTTTGACGCTTGTCAGGGTCTATTGACCCTGTGCGTTGGAATCCGAGAAGAGCGTGAAGGCTGGTTCCAGGAGATTGTAGAGGAATGGAGACTTCTGAAGGAGAACCGATGCTTTGAGCAGTTTTTAGAACTGCTTGTCGCGGCGGAAAAAGAGACCTCCTCCGCGCCAGTGCAAAGTTAGCAAGATCGCAAATGACAGACCTGAGTCCATTGTATAAATAGAAAGCCGAAGAGCGAGAGTATCGAAATAGACAAGCCGCAAGAAAACATCATCGAGAGTAAGAGCATCGGCAAAAAAGGAAAAAAGGCGGATTCCCCTCCACTTTCCGACACCTCTGAACGCCTGACAGAGCCTGCCGTAAGCGGGACGAATTCTCGGCGAGGAACAACCGCTCCGCAAGAGATCTCCTCGATACCCGGATTGGGACCTATTCGCATTCGGGGGTTGATAAAAGCCGGTTTCGACACGCTTCAGAGTCTGAAAGAGGTTTCAATAGAACGCTTGTCTGAAGTTCCAGGATTGACGGAAGTGAAAGCGAAGCAAATAAAAGACTATTTGGAGCAAACGGAAGCCACCCTCGTCGAAGTTCCCATCGTAACGGAACGCCCTGCTAAAAAAGAGACCTCTTCAACCTCGGTTTCCCCGGATCAAATTCCCGGCGAAAGGGCGACGCGCCTCGTTACGGGCGGCGCTCAAGCGCTCGTGGAAGTTATCAATCTGTTGCTGACGCCGCAAGCGTCGGATTTCCGATCTCGCTTGTTGCGAGATCTTTCGCGTTTCTCACAACGCACTCAGTCCCTGATCTTCGATGCGGCGCACCTCTCCCCCGACAATCAAGAACGGGCAATCCGCCGTTTGCGTCGTGCGACCAAAGAGTTGGGCGATTTCGCCGGCCAAACCCTTACGGATCGAAAAATGCAGTCCAAACTGGCAGACTCCCTCGAAGAGTTGTGCGACAAACTCGCGGAGTGCGACCTGTCGATTGACACTGACTCGAAAATTGAGGACGCTTAGGATACGCGCATAAATTAATGCACTGAGTTCTACTCATTTTTGAGATCAAACTCACCCAAATTACAGCGCAATAATCGTTGGGCGACTCCTTAGTTCTCACACAGGTTGCTCAGCCAACAAATTCGGGCGCTGAAAGTACCCGGATAACGCAAATAGCGCTTTTTTTCATGTTTTCCTACTCTAAAAGGTCGAAATCAGTTTTGCCGGACTTTCAAACAAGAAAGCATCGCTGAATTCGGCGCGCAAATGCATTTCCCCGCCTTCAATTTATCCGTCGCATAAGTTCTTGAAACCCGATATTTTGTTATGAACCTTGAATACTCGCCCCGATACGCCTGCATCGACGTTGGAACAAACTCCATTAAACTGCTGATCGCAGAGAAAAACGGGGACGCAATTGAACGAGTCTTCGAGACTTCTCAAACGACGCGAATCGGCGAAGGAATGACTCCCGCATCGATGCGACTGCGCGAAGAGCCGATGCGACGATCCATAGAGACTTTGAGTCTTTTTATGGAGCAGGCTCGGCTCTATCAGACAAGAGAAATCTATGCAGTAGGAACTGCCGCTCTGCGGGATGCGGAGAATCGAGACGACTTCCTGCAAAGAGCGACCCAACGTTGCGGGCTGAGAATCGAGGTCATTCCCGGAGAAGAAGAGGCGCGGCTCTCTTACCTGGCGGTTCGTCGAGACGCCTTCTGGTCGGAATTCCCGCGACTGCTTGTGATCGACATAGGCGGAGGCAGCACCGAGCTGATACAGGGCGCCATTGCGAGCGAGCGCATCGCGAACCGAATCAGCATCAATCTGGGCGCGGTGAAGCTGACGGAGCGTTTCCTGACTTCCGACCCGCCGACGATCACTCAACTTACCGATGCCAACCTTGCGGCATCAGAAGCTTTCACGCTCGCGGACCCGATCGAAGAGCTGAGTCACACGCCGTTTCATGTTGTAGGGGTGGGAGGAACGCTGACGAATCTCGGTTCTATGTCATTGCGAGAATCGGTTTCCGTAGAGCGACTTCACGGATTTTCTTTGTCTGGAGATGAACTGGATCGGTTGATGGGTTTGCTCTCGACGCGATCCGTGTCCGAGCGTCTGCTCATTCCCGGACTGGACTCAAAACGCGCCGACATCATTTTAGCGGGCGCTATTTTGCTCTCACAAGCCCTTTCGCACGCGCAGAGCGACCGCGTCTCCATCAGTTCAAGGGGATTGAGATGGGGCGTTCTGTATGATCGCTACTTCAATTAGGTGATTCATGTTACGCAACCAACAAATCCGTTTGTTGAAAACACCCGGCAAATGCATGGGCTTTCTCCGGACGTGAGAAACGCCGAAGGCGTTTTTATTACGACTTGCGACATGACCACGCATTAATTGTTGGGCGGAGCCTAAGGTTGTAGTGCGAAGGAAATACCGCCGATAAATAGAAGGACAATCTCTTCATACTCTTGAAAATACAGAGTGGGTAATTTTTTGCATGGCAAGTTGTGAGGCGTTGGCAGAGGAGTTGAAGTTTTGAGCCTGATCAAACAAAATCCACCGGACGATTTGGAAAAATTGCTGGTTCGCGCCCGGGGAATGCATAAGCGTAGGAGACTTAACGCTACTCTATGGCCAATACTGATCATTGTAGCTTTGATTACTTCGTTGTTGTTTCTAGCAGCCAGTAGTTATCTCCAAAATCCATGGGGAATAGTTGCCGTGTTGCTAACTGGATGTGGCATTCCCGTCTGGATTTGGATTGCGTTGGAACGGCGTGAGATGCGCACTCTTGAAGCGTTGACAAATTTTAGAGATGTCCGCGCCCTGGGCATACTACTTGAATCGGCGGACAGTTATGATCGAAAAGTAAGAAGCAAGGTGCAAGCCGCTATTTTGGATTCTCTCCCACATTTGACGGAAGACGACTCAAAGGCTTTCAGTGTGCAACAGTTAGAGGCTCTAAATGCGCTACTCTACGGCAAATCTGGAGAGTTGGCAATGGCGTCGTTTGCCGCTATTGAGAAAGTAGGCGGCGTCTCCGCCATACCCTATCTCACTTCCATTGCCGCTGGCAAAGGCATCCCCGATACCTTAAAAGCCAACAAGGCTGAAGTGCAGGAGCGCGCCCAACGAACCGTAACGGGAATCAAAGAGCGAATGGAGAGGAGTAATAGCGTTAGTTATCTTTTACGTGGATCTCAGGCTCCTGAAACGGCGCCCAACCAATTGCTTCGACCCGCTCATGGTCAACTGCAAGTCAATACAGATGAGCTATTAAGACCGGAAGCTGGCGCTACGAAAATGCCGGACAAGAAAGAGGACTCGCAATGATGGATTTGAATTCGGGAAGAACATGGACAAATGCACCGGGCGGAGTACGCAGCGCAAGGGCTCTCGCATGGCTCGGAGCTTTTTTCTCAGGCATCGTATGCATCATAACATTAGTTTTACTTTTTAGCGGAGGGTTGAAAGGGAACCCTATTTCCATGGTTCAATTAGTCGTTTACTCGATTTTCTTTCCGTTCTATGTTTGGCTGCTATTCGGTCTCAAAAACGGAACCAAATCCGCCTATTACGGACAAATGGTGATTTCTTTAATTGGCTTAATCGGCTTTCCCATCGGTACGATCATCAGTGCATACATTCTCTACCATTGGTTTCGTCCTGAGACAAAAGCTTGGTTTGGCGTGTAAGCAGAAGTAAATTAATGTAACTTCGATCTGCTTCAACAAGGTGCAAATCAGAGGCGATTATTGAGAAGGCGCCGCAATACG
>JAYVOT010000528.1:0-6115 GCA_043757795.1 Chthonomonadaceae bacterium
ATCGCAGCCCCGCTCTTCAAAAAGCATTCTTCCGGAAAAACGCTTGACTTAAACGAACGCAAAGACTTGCAGGATTTCCTGTTCCACTATTGCGTTCGCAAAGCGACGGAGTATCGACTGCCGGTGAAGTTGCACACCGGCTACTACGCAGGCAACCATGGAATGCCGCTTGATCGAATCAGTCAAAACGCGAGCGACTTATGCGAAGTCGTTCGATCCAACCCGGATACGAAATTCGTCTTAATGCACATCGGTTGGCCCTATCAGGACGAGTTCATCGCTCTTGCCAAACGCTTTCCAAATGTCTCCATCGACCTATGTTGGGCGTGGATCATCAACCCGGCGGCGAGCGTTCGCTTCGTAAAAGAGTTTCTCATGGCGGTTCCCGCCAACAAACTATTTCCTTTCGGAGGCGACTACATCACGGTCGAAACAGTCTACGGCCACAGCCAAATCGCGCGACAGGGGGTGGCGCAAGCCCTTTCGGAACTCATTGCCGAAGCTTGGGTTCAGGAAGAGGAAGCGCCGGAACTGATCGAGCGCCTGTTTCGCGGAAACGCTCATGAGCTTTACGGGAAGAGGGATTGAGACTTTGGGTTAAAACCCAAAGTCCTCAGAGTCCGCGCAGGCGGACTACTTAATTTCAGCGGCGGACTTCAGTCCGTCTGAATCAGCCGGACTTCCTAATTTCAGACGTGGACTCGCTTGCGGAGTTAGTCTCCGGACTGAACAATCATCATTCGAGGAGCATGAAGTGTGCGGCGAAAATTGAGAGTGGGCGCGACGATGGTAGTGCAAAACGACTCCGAAACGATAGAGCGGTCGCTTGCCTCGTTTTATGATAAAGTTGAACGTATCGTGGTTTCCACGGACTTGAAGCGAGGATGGTCGGGCGAGTCGATCACTCCGGATGACACGATAGAGCGTATTCGAGCATTTGACAGAGACAACAAAATCGAGATCATCGAAGGCGACTACTTCAAATTTTCTGAGCCGATGAAGAACGATACTTACCAACGACAATTGACTTGCAATCGACTCAATGAAATTTCCCCGAACCTTGACTGGACAGTGCAAATTGATGCGGATGAAGAGTTTCTGAATTTCGATACGGTCATAAATCGTTTGTCTTCTCTCCCGCCCTGGACTCGGAGCGTCTCCTGGCGGTGGATTCAACTCTTCAATATTCTGCCGGATGGAAGATTTTTGACGATCGTGCATCCCAATGGGATTCCGATCCTGGAGCAGTTCGCTTTTGCGCACCGTCCTGACGCAACCTTGGATGCTTGCAGATTTCCAAAACTTCCGTTTTCTGCGTTCTTGCCAAAATCGCCCCGCATTCGTCGTTGGAGTCGTTTGGAGTTCATTCCGCGCTTGGATATGAATCCTGGCGATGCGACTTTGCACTTTAGTTTCGCAAAGAGCGAAGCAAGGATTCTGGAAAAACTGAGGACATGGAGCCACTCGAAGGACTTTGAAATTGAAAGTTTTTTTGAACTCTGGGTGCGCTCCAAAACGGATTGGGAGTCAATCGCTGATTTTCATCCGGTTTTTCCGGTCGCCTGGCCCCGTCTTCGGGCATTTTCGGAAAAAGAATTGAGATCCGGAATGTTTGAATCAACTTGATTGCAAGTAGGAAACGACAACTAAAACTTGAATTCAAACCTCATTAAGTACAATCTGACGCTTCTCATAGCTTCCCCGCTCATTATAATTTATCTTCTGCAACGTTATCTTTCAGGAAAATCTCGACAGGGATGGAGCGAACGTTGGGGCGTTCTTCCTGAAAAATCAACTTGGAAACCCGACTCGCGACGGCGCATTTGGATTCATGCTGTTTCAGCAGGAGAAACGGTTGCAGCGGTTCCGATTATCAAAGAGTTGCGTAAAGTTTTGCCGGATTGCGAAATCTATCTATCCGTCATTACGCCCGCCGGATACGAGATAGCGACTCAACAGCAAAATGTGTTGATCGACGGGATTTTTTTCGCACCATTCGATTTTCCATACGTTGTAAAAAAAGTCGTGAAGGCAATACGACCGGATATTTTTGTCAGTATGGAGAGCGAATTGTGGCCGAATCTGCTCCATGAATTGAAAAGAAGCGGAGCGAAAACGGCAATGGCCAACGGTCGAATCTCTGAGAAGAGCTTTGAACGATCCAGCAAATACGCGGGTTGGCTCTATCGGTGGGCGATCTCGAATATGGATAGAATGTTTGTTCAGTCAGAGGCGGATGCAGAACGTCTAATAACACTGGGCAGAAAATTGAATGAAGAGGGACGAATCCAGGTCATCGGGAACTCGAAATTTGATCAAGAAGTCCTCAAGCTTTCAAGTTCGGAAGCATCTGATTTGCGTCGAAGCGTAGGATTTCCAGAGGAAGCGCCCATCTTCGTTGCAGGCAGCACTCGAAGTCAGGAAGAAGAATTTATTGTTATAGAAGCCTACAAATCAATGCAGGAGAGATTCCCTGAGCTATGTTTGCTCATTGCGCCTCGACAAATTGACCGCGCAGAGGAGTTGGAAGTTGCCATGAAAGCTGCCGGATTGGAGCCGGTAAGAAAAACTCAACTGCCGAAATCTACTAGCTCGAAAGTCCGCCATGTAATTCTGGACACGATGGGCGAACTAGCGAATATGTATGCGATTGCAACTTTTGCATTTGTGGGGAATAGCTTCGATCCCGTAGTAAAAGGCGGCGGACAAAATTTGCTCCAACCGTTGGCACATGGCAAACCCGTACTATTCGGACCTAAACATGCAACAATCCGCTCTGAAGTCGCTCTCGTTTTGGAGGCGGACATTGGTTTTCAAGTGAACGATGCCAAAGAATTGTCGGATGAAGGAATTCGACTGCTCGAAAACGAAGAGAGATGCAACGAGATCAGAATAAAAGCTCTCGCACTCATAGCCGCTCATCAGGGCGTTTCAAAGAGATACGCCGCTCTAATCGCAGAATTATTGAATGATCGCAGTGATTTTTGACTTTCAAAGATGAATTGACGTTTTTCAAGGAGTTTCCGAATGCTGAAACCGATGTGGCTCTCATGCCTACTGCTACTGTGCGGCATCTGCACAGTTCTTAACGCCGACGTTGCGATTGCCCAAGAAAGCAATCCTCTCTTACACCCGCTCTTCAGTGACAACATGGTGTTGCAGAGAGAGATCGCAGCTCCGATCTGGGGTTGGGCAAAACCCGGTGAAAGCGTCACCGTCACATTCGAAGGCAAATCCGCTACTGGCAAAGCGGACGCCGAAGGAAAATGGAGAGTTAAACTTGGACCTTTCAACGCTGGCGGTCCTTACGAAATGACGGCTTCCACTCCTTCTAAGACAGTTGCGCTTAAGAACATTCTTGTCGGCGATGTTTGGATATGCTCAGGTCAATCCAACATGGAGATGGGAATCGGGAACGTTAAGAATGCTCAACAGGAGATCGCCTCCTCAGAAAACAATAACATCCGATTATTCTCCGTCCCCAAAAAAGTCGCTCTTCAGCCGCAAGAAACACTTGTCAGCCACTGGGACGTTTGCAATCCAAAAACAATTGCTTTTGGCGGTTGGAACGGATTTAGCGCGGTAGGTTACTTCTTCGGTCGAGAACTTGAGAAAAATCTGCATGTTCCAATAGGTTTGATTCACACCTCCTGGGGCGGAACGATCGCTGAAGCATGGACAAGCGCATCCGCTCTAGAGAAGATGGAAGACTTCAAAAAACCGGTTCAGTCGATTCGTGAGATGGCGGGAGGCGACCAAACGAAAGGCGGCAGCCTCGTAGAGAAGATGACTTCCTGGTATGCGAAAAACGATCCTGGCACTGCCGCCTCCTATGAGAAGTCCAGTACTGATTCTTCTTCATGGAAAACAATGAAACTCCCGACCGCCTGGGAAGAGGCCGGTCTGCCGAACTTCGACGGAATTGTTTGGTTCAAAAAAACGGTCAACATTTCGAGCTCTCTTGCAAAAAAAGCCGCAGTCCTTCATCTCGGTCCCATTGACGATCAAGACGCGACTTGGGTCAACGGAGTCAAAGTCGGCGCCACGGAAGTCTTCAATTCGGATCGAGCCTATGCAATCCCTGCAGGTCTGCTGAAAGAGGGCGAAAACGTGATCTCCATTCGAGTCCTCGACACAGGCGGAGCAGGCGGACTTTACGGAAAACCGGAGCAGTTGAAACTCGCAGTAGAAGGCGAAACGATAGCGCTGGATGGAGATTGGAAGTATAAAGACACTGCGAACTTAACCAAAACATCCCCCATGCCTTTCACCGTCAACGACAACCCGAACGTAGTCACAGTTCTCTACAATGGAATGATCGCCCCAATCGTCCCGTTCGGAGTCAAAGGCGCGATCTGGTATCAAGGCGAATCCAATGCAGGACGCGCCTACCAATATCGAACCCTTCTCCCAACGATGATTCAAGATTGGCGAAGCAGATTCGGCGTGGGAGCCTTCCCCTTCTTCATCGTTCAACTGGCGAACTATCAAGCAAGACAGACCGTTCCTTCGGACGACGGGTGGGCGGAACTCCGTGAAGCGCAATTGATGACCGCTGACACGGTGCGAAACAGCGGAATCGCCGTCACAACGGACATAGGCGATGCCGCGGATATCCACCCTACGAACAAACAGGAAGTGGGAAGGCGACTTGGTCTGAATGCGCTCGCCCTAACTTACCATAACAAAGTGGAATACTCCGGTCCGACCTACGTTGGAATGACCTCGAAAGACGGACAAGTGAAACTCAAATTCAAGCACGCCGACGGCGGGCTTGTGGCGCAAGGCGACAAGTTGGAAGGGTTCGCTATCGCCGGGGAAGATAATAAGTTCCACTGGGCGGATGCGAAAATTTCGGGCGATTCCGTTCTGCTCACCTCATCAGAGGTCAAAAACCCTACATCCGTTCGTTACGCATGGCACATCAATCCGATCGGCAATCTTTACAACAAAGCCGGTCTGCCCGCTTCCCCATTCAGAACGGATCACTTGCCGGGTTTAACTATTAACAATCACTAATTAACCTTAACAACTGTTTACCGCTATCGATGGCGATAAATTGCTTATTTGGAAATCAGCCTCCCGCGCTTAGAAAACCGGGAGGCATGGAGCAAGGTTGGCAGAACGTAAAATAGTTCAAACCTCATCACTTGAAGCCTACATCTTGTCTGTAATTCGCGGAAGAATCGGGTTCTTAGCGAATGTTGTTAGAGGGGTGTTGTCAATTCTATCGATTATCTACGCGGCAGGGTTGCAATCTTACCTTTTTCTATATAGAATAAAACTGAAACGAAGCGTTCACCTACCCTGCCCTGTCATTTGCGTTGGGAATATGACCACGGGCGGCACAGGCAAAACCCCGACTGTCGAGGCGCTTTGCAGGCTGTTGCAGTCTCAGGGCAAGCGTCCGGCAATAATATTACGAGGCTACGGCGGCGAAAACGAATTCGGTTGCGCCGTTGTCTCGGATGGCGACCGCATCCTTCTCACCGCGGCGCAATCCGGCGATGAAGCGCAGCTTTTGGCAAAATCACTTCCGGAAATCCCCATAATCGTTGGAAAAGATCGTATTCGATCAGGGCGTCTCGCGATAGAGCGATTTGCCCCAGACCTGATAATAATGGACGACGGATTTCAACATTGGCGACTTCATCGAGACTTCGACATTGTCCTCTTGAATGCTGAGCGCCCGTTCGACAACGGATGGACGCTTCCAAGAGGGATGTTGCGGGAACCTAAAGAAAATCTTTGTCGCGCCGACATTATTCTGCTGACAGGAGCCGAACAAGCTGGAACGCAACGAACTTCGGAGAGTGCGCTTGCAATTGCAGGACTTGCTCCCGAAGTTGCAATATTCAAAGCGAATCTCGAAGCGATTCGCCTTGAAAGTTTGTCAGGGGACTTATCTTATGAGATTGGGTGGTTGAAAGACAAACGAATTTTGGCGATGAGCGCAATTGGCAACCCGGATTCTTTTGAGAAGCTATTGACTACGAATGGAGCGAATCTGGTTTCAACTTTGAGATATAAAGATCATGTGGCGATCAACGAATTGGAATTGAACCGAATCTGCGATTTTGCTATCACTGAGCAAGCCGATGCTATCATCACCACA
>JAYVOT010000529.1:0-6110 GCA_043757795.1 Chthonomonadaceae bacterium
CCGGAGAACCGCCTCTGGACACAAAACAGTCAAATATGACCTGACAAAAATGATCGAACCGACGTTTTTAGGAATACTTTCACAGCCCCTTTAGTCATGACACTCTGTCGTTTGCGTAACATGAGATACTAATATAGGCGCGCCAGGCGCCCTGCAAAAACAGCGCAAATTGCCGAAAAAAATGATTGGAACGACTATGTCTTTTTTGGAGCGGATTGTAGGCGTCATTGGAAAATCTGTTGAGTTTGCGATCAATTCATGGGTGAAAGTTGCGGGCAAAAGGGTGCGAAAGGCTGAGTGTCCCTGGCTGCGTTGCCCAATGAGACCAAAAGGAGGGGCTATCAACGCAAACAAGCCCGTTCGCTCCTGAAAGCCTGCTCGCTTGCGGCGAAAAAAGCCCCCGTACGCCGGGCAAGCAATTGGGGAAATAGAAGGAATAGCCTTACATTATCGCGAAATGACGAAATGTTCGTTCTTCCGCGACTCCTATTGAGTTGCGTTCATTCTGAAGGAGTGTGACTATGGCTAGTGTGATAGACATTGAGGGAATTGGACCTGCTTACGCTGAGAAACTGAAAGCGGCGAATATCGCCACGACGGATACCTTGTTGGAAAGGGGAGCCACTCCGAAAGGTCGCGCCGAAATTGAGGAAGCGACTGGAATCAGCCACAAACTCGTGCTGAAATGGGTGAACATGTCGGACCTCTACCGAATCAAAGGCGTTGGCGCAGAATATTCCGAGCTTCTGGAAGTTTCAGGCGTGGATACGGTTCCGGAACTTGCCCAACGCAACGCCGCAAACCTTCATGCGAAGATGGCGGAAGTGAACGGCGAGAAGAATCTTGTACGTGAAATTCCCACGCTTCATGCAGTCGAGTCCTGGGTGTCACAGGCGAAAGAGTTGCCGCGCGTTGTAACCTACTGACGAAAAAACCTCCGAACCTTGCGGCGACTCCCTGTCAGCCATTGGTTTCGGAGGTTTTGATTTTTTATGGAACTGTCAGGGAAAGAATAAGTCAGTTTCCCGGAAATCAGGAATTAAGACTCATTGCAACTCTTATTCGCTCTCTTCCGGTACGGGAAGCGAACTGAGGGTGTCAAGCGATCGATGAAAATCGCCCATCTCTTCAAGGGTAATGGAGCCGAGTTCCTGGAATCTTGTGCGTTCACTTACAGTAAGTTCGCTATTGGTTTCACTGAGAACGTTCTCCTCCCACTCTTCTTGCTTGACGAAATGTTCCCCAAGTTTTTTACAGCGAGAACAGCGGAATTTGATGTAGACATAGCTGGGTCCATAGTGGCGCATGTAGAACCCGCGTTGCATAACGTCTCGGCGTGAGACTCGTTGACCGCAGTGACACTTCAGACTGGTCTTCATTCGGTCGTAATCCTCCGTGCCGTCGCACATTCACTTCGATTTCCGAAAGTGCGTGCTGTCGGCTACGCCACGGAATTTTAGGGCGTCTTCTCTCAAGCGCATCTGCAAAACTAGCTTACAGATAAGCCTATTATACCACATTTCCAACTTTCACTTCCAAAATATCCCGCTCGCCAAAGAGGAATCGCCCCCCCGTAAGGCGAATATTAGTTCATCGTTTTCGAATCGTTTTCGCTTTCGGCGCTCCTACTCGTTTCACTTCCTTCGGATTTAACTCCGCAATCGGCAGCAGCGAGCGGAACTCTTCTTTCCGCAACGATTCTAAAGCCCTCTCTCTTCAATTAACGGAGTTTCTTGCAAACGCACTCTCTCCGCTTGAAAGCAGGATTTCAGAATGACGACAAATACGGCGAGCGACGCTCCCCAATCGGCTCTTATAGAACCTGAGAAGAGAATTTCCGTCGGAAGACAACTCGCCCTGAGCGCCTTCTGGCTTGGCGCAAACTTGCACTGGCTCGCTCTCTACGCCATGATTCCGAGCGAGATGAAGCGCATCAATCCCGAAAATCCCCTTGTGAGCGCAGGCATAGTCACAGGCGCAGGTTCCTGGGTGGCTCTCTTCGTTCCGCTTCTGGCAGGCGCTTTAAGCGACCGTTGCGCGTCGAAACTCGGACGTCGCCGCCCCTGGATGATCGGTGGAACGATCCTGAACCTTTTCGGTTTGGCATGCATGTATTTTGCAGGGCAACAACACGCATTTCCATTCTACCTCATCGGTTTTTTGATCGTCCAACTCGGCAACAACGCCGGAGGAGCCGCCTTCAACAGCGTCATTCCTGATCTTGTCCCGAAATCTCAACATGGCGAAGCGAGCGGATTCATGGGCCTCATGATGCAAGTCGGCAGCCTCATCGGTGCGTTCTTCGCCGGCAACTTCATGGATAAAGGGCTAGTCGTTCAGAGCTATGCGATGATCGCGATCAGCATCATTCTGACTCTGGGGATCACTTCATCAGCGATGAAAGAGATTCCATTGCAACAAAAGCCCGCTCCCATCGACTGGGGCGAATTTATACGCGGACTATGGATCGATCCCAAAAAGCACCCGGATTTCTTCTGGGTCTGGATTACCCGCTTCCTCTTCACAATGGGAATCTGGATGGTCTTTCCGAATTTGCTCTTTTACATGGCGGATGTCGTACACTCCCCCACCCCGGAGGCGAGCGTCGCGACATTGCAGGGCATCATTCTCATCACGGCAACGATCACAGGCTTCTTCGGAGGGAAGATATCAGATAAAATAGGGCGTAAAACAGTAGTCTACATCGCGAACTCCCTTGTCGGAGCAGCGGTAATCGCGTTTCTATTCAGCAGTCAGTTCGTTTTCGCGTGCGTTGTCGGGGCGGTTTTCGGGCTGGGATACGGAGCTTACATCAGCGTCGATTGGGCTTTAGGAGTCGATGTCCTTCCAAATCAAGAGGAGACCGCGAAAGATATGGGGGTCTGGCACGTCGCCTTCGTTTTGCCGCAAGGATTGGCTCCGATGCTGGCAAGCTTCCTGATATATACTTTCGGACACCCGACGACCGCACCGGTACTCGATCCGAAAACCGGGCTTCAAGTTCTCGACAAGGTCACGAATCTCCCGGTTCCGAATGTCACTCACTATGGTATTCAGGGGTACGCAGTCACTTACGTCTTAAGCGCAATTTTCTTAATTTTAGGAGCGGTACTGTTGAGGAACGTTCGCGAAAGGCGTGAAAGAGAAGCCGCCAATGTACTCTAATATTTTGAAGTCGCGACAGAAACTGAATCCTGCAATAATTCTAAGGTCTCTCCAAACCTCGTTCCTTCGCGTACCTCCGGAAACTTTATTATTCGATTTTCCTGCAAGGTCGCACTCTCCTGCGAGGCGAATTTTTGTCCCATCCTGAATTATCTCCAGTCCCCAAAAAACGGGGAGGTCTTCTTAAACGCATCCTGACGACGTTGGTCGCCCTGGCATATTTCATCACGATGTGTTTCTGGGGCGCTCCCGCTTACTGCGCGGGAGTGACGATCGTCGTGGGGCTAGGTTTAGCGGAATTCGTGTATGCGTTTGGAAACGAGGCTGAAAAACGAACTGGAAATCCATACACGCCGATTAATCTTTTGAACTCAGCTTTAGGTTGGAGCGGGTTGGCTCTCCCTGCCGTCGCATGGCAAATCAGTGTGAAAAATCCAACCATCGCCCTGGGATACGGCGTATTTTTGGTTGTGATTGTCGGCTTTTTCTCAATACTTACGCTGCGCTCTTTGCTGATTGGGAAAGCGCTCGGCATCATCGGGCAGAGAGCGTACGGCATCATCGGAGCCGTTTATGTCGGCGGACTTTTCAGCAGTTTCGATCTTCTTCGAAGCCTTCCGGGCAAAATTACGGTCTTCCCATTCGGCAGCGGAGACCGAGGAGCCTGGTGGATGCTCTGCGCCGCGGTTTGCGTCTGGGCGACTGACACCAGCGCCTATTTCGTCGGCAAAACTCTGGGGAAGAACCCCCTCTGTCCTTCTCTGTCTCCCGGAAAGACGATTGAAGGTTCCATCGGAGGATTTATCGGCGCTGTCATCGCAGGCGCTACCTTCGGACTCTGGGTTCACCTCCCTGTTCAGCATGGGCTTGCCATCGGGGTCATCGCCGGTCTCGTGGGTCAGGTTGGCGATCTGTTCGAGTCAGCGTTGAAGCGCGAGATCGGTATGAAAGACTTCGGTCGCCTTATGCCGGGGCACGGCGGAATGCTGGATCGCGCCGATAGCCTTCTTTTCTCAATCCCGCTCGCCTACCTCTATCTGAGATTATTCGCTGGCGGTTAATGGGCAGGGGGCATACGCGTTAACTTAAGCGAATTTAGAGCGATTTAGGATTGACAGTCTTGCAAGTTTTAAACTCGTCCCCCGAAACTGGAGGCAGGCGCTATCGCCTGGGGGCGATAATTCTCAAAATATAAAATCGAATCTTTTCTTCGTCCTTGTCTCGAAGTTTCGAGTGAAGGGAGTCGGGGGGATGCGGCGTACACGCACATTAAGCGGCGGGCGAGGCAGTTCGCGCAAGAACTTCGACCCTGAATCGAACTTCAGCCCGTCACCTTCTGCACAGCATGTCGCACGGTTTCATCTATTCAATCATCACTTCTAAGGAGTTCTCAGTTGCACTCTCAAATTCAAAATCGATCGTTTGCAAATTCGTCTTTCGCCGCTATGGGCGCTTTCATCTCTCTCATTGGGTTTGGCGTCTGCGGAGTCGCTAAGCGCGCTTGCGGACAGGACTCCGGGCTATCGCTCGCAACCGGTCGTTCAAAAACGGAGAAGTCATCAATTCACGCTTCCAAAGAAAAGGAGTCTAAGTTGGAAAAACTACTTGTCTACGTTGGAACCTACACGACTGGCAAATCAAAAGGCATCTATCTCTACGAGATGAACGCTAAAACGGGCGCGCTCACTCTAAAGAGCGTTCAAGACAGCGTCAACCCGACTTTTCTCATTATCGCCCCCGATCACCGACACCTCTACTCCATCAATGAGATAGGAGACTTTCAGGGGACTCACAACGGATCAGTGAGCGCTTTTTCGATCACTCCCGAAACCGGTGAATTGTTGCCTCTAAACATCGAGAACTCCGGCGGAAGCGGACCCTGTTTCGTAGCGGCGGACTCCAAAGGCAAAAATTTGCTAGTGGCGCACTATGGGGATGGCCTGGTGAGCGTAATGCCAATCAATGCGGATGGCTCCGTTGCAAAAGTCTCCTCTTCCAATCAACATACCGGAATGAGCGTCGACAAAAACAGACAGGAAGGTCCTCACGCTCACTCTTTCTACCTCGATCCTGCGAATCGTTTCGCTCTGTCGGCAGACCTCGGAACGGATAAAGTCATGATCTATAAGTACGACAGCGCAAAAAGCAAAATCACTCCGAATGTTCCCGCTTTTGCCGCTTTGCCCCCGGGTTCCGGCCCGCGTCACATGGCGTTTCACCAAAATGGAAAACTCCTCTTCGTTATCAACGAACTAAGTTCCACGATTACGAGCTTTCACTACAACCCGGGCAAGGGCAGCATGGAAGCTATTGAAACTGTTTCGACCCTGCCCGCAGATTTTAAAGGCGGGAACTCGACGGCGGAGATCTTGATTCACCCGAATGGAAAGTTTTTGTACGGATCAAACCGAGGACACGACAGTATCGCTATCTTTAAGATAGATGCAACAACCGGCAAACTCGTTCTTATCGGAAATGAGCCGGCGCAATGTAAAACGCCGCGAAACTTCCGCCTTGATCCTACAGGACATTTCATGATCGTCGCCGGACAAGACAGCAGCAATTTGGTCGTATTCCGAGTTGATCAGACGACGGGAAAACTTTCTCCCGCCGGAGTCAATATAGAAGCGCCAAATCCGGTTTGTATCAAGTTCCTGACGCAATAGAGCGAGAAATCTTACACAATTTCTTTACTCATGTTACGCAAACGACAGAGCTTCATGACTAGAGTCCCATGACTAGAGTCCCATGACTAGAGTCCCATGACTAGAGTCCCATGACTAGAGTCCCATGACTAAAGTCACGGTCTTAGTGGCGTTCCGCCGTGTGTGCTTCGCACACGATACACAAGGTGCGGAGTATGTTTCAAGAGATGCACCTGCAAACCGGCGCAGGAATGGCAGTCCTACGGGCAGGCAAGTCCGACTCATGTCCGAAGGACATCC
>JAYVOT010000530.1:0-1679 GCA_043757795.1 Chthonomonadaceae bacterium
GAATGCACCCCGTCGTCAACTGACTCCGATGAGATCGAACCCTGTTTTCGTTCGCTCGATTGAGCGTCTCAACGCCCTGTTTTCCGGTTTTTTCAGATCAGGATCGTCCTCAACGAGCGCGAATGCGGCAGCGCGAGTTTCAGTTAAAATTTCAATGTCTCGCAAAATATCGCCGATGAGCAGTTCCGGCATTCCGCTCTGCCGAGTTCCGTAAAAATCGCCGGGTCCTCGCAGTTTCAAATCTTCTTCCGCGATTTTAAAGCCGTCTCGAGTTTGAGTCATCACTTCTAGCCGCGCTCTCCCAACATCGGTTTTCGGGTCTGCGATGAGAATGCAGAAGGAGGCGTGCTCCCCGCGCCCCACTCGTCCCCGCAACTGATGCAATTGCGCAAGTCCGAAGCGATCCGCGTCTTCGATTATGATGACGCTTGCGTTGGGAACGTCGATCCCGACCTCTATGACGGTGGTCGAAACGAGAATGTCTATCTCATGTTTCTTAAAACACGCCATCACGGCGTCTTTGTCCGCCGACTTCATCTGCCCGTGCAAGAGTCCGACTCTGTATTGAGGAAAGATATCCGTTGCGATGTGTTCGCTGAGTTGCACGGCGCTCTTCGCCTGCAACTTTTCGCTCTCTTCTATCAGGGAGCAGACGATATAGACCTGCCTGCCCTCTGAAAGCAGTCTCTGTGCGGCGGCGTAGACCTGAGAGTGTTTGTCCGGCGTCTTCCAATGCGTCGCAATGGGCTTTCGCCCCGGCGGCAGTTCGTCTAATATTGACACGTCAAGGTCGCCGTAAAGAGTGAGAGTTAAGGTTCGCGGAATGGGAGTCGCAGTCATTACGAGTACGTGAGGGCGTTTTCCCTTTTTCGCCAGAGCCTGCCTCTGGAGAACTCCGAATCTGTGTTGTTCGTCGATGATTACAAGTCCGAGCTTTGCGAACTCCACTCCCTCTTGAATCAGGGCGTGCGTGCCTACCGCCAAATACGATTGTCCGCCTAAAAGCCGCTCCCGTACCGCCTCTTTCTCTTTTTTCGTCTGGCTGCCTAGCGAAAGCTCGACTGCCATTCCGACGGGTTCGAGCATTCTGCGGAGAACAATGGCATGTTGTTGAGCAAGTATTTCGGTCGGAGCCATGAGCGCCGCCTGATAGCCGTTTTCCACGGCCATCAGCATCGCGGCGAGAGCCACAGCCGTTTTGCCGCTTCCCACATCGCCTTGCAGAAGGCGGTTCATGGAGCGTCCGCTCTCAAGGTCGGCGGTTATTTCGCGGATGGATCGCTTTTGCGCCTCCGTGAGTTCAAAAGGAAAGATTTCTCGAATGTCCGCGTTCAGCTTTTCAGGGTCGATGCGAAACTGAATGCCCTGCGCCTCGGAGCTATTGGCGCGTCGCCTGAGCGCAAGAAGCGTCTGCAACAGGAAAAACTCTTCAAAAACCAGTCTTCTTTGAGCCGCATCTTTGTATGCGAAAGTTTCCGGGTAGTGAATATTGCGTAGTGCAGTCGGAGCGCTGACTAGCTTGTGCCTCAGAATTATTTCGGCGGGCAACATCTCCTCAACTAGATGTGAACAACCCTCTAACGCTTCATGAACCAATCGACGCAATCGCTTCTGCGAAACGCCTTCAGTGGCAGGATAGACGGGAACGATTCGGTTCGCAGAGAGGGTGTCGCCCTCTT
>JAYVOT010000531.1:0-1679 GCA_043757795.1 Chthonomonadaceae bacterium
GACCTATCTTCCCAGGGAAGCGCTTCCCAAGTATTGTCGGCGCAGACAGCTTTCACTTCTGTGTTCGAGATGGGAACAGGTGGGGCGACGCCGCTAAAGCCACTAGAAAGCGGGAGACCGGGTATTCCACTGATCAAATCTATTTCACGCATCAAAACAGAATAGAGCAAGAGCGATCCAGAACACACATCCCATGCCTTCGACTTCACAACGCACATCTTCACAAACATCGGCGGAACGCTGTCTTCATGTAAAAATTATGCCTCGTCGGTCGGATAGTTCTTTCAATCAGCAGAAATAGCTTCTTTCGAATCCCTCGTGTCAAAAAGCAAAAAATCGCTCCCTGCTTTTTTCAGAGCGAGGAACGATTTCAACTGTTATTCTGGGGATGTTACAGTCATCTTCCGCAACCGCAAGCGCTTGTATCATGCGAATTGACAGCCAAGCGATTTGCCGTCAACAAATATGCAAACACTAGAGTTGCGCTAAGAAATAAAGCCAGCCTAAGCAACTTAATTGATACTTTGCTCCGATCTGTGGTCGTCGCATTAGTATATGTCGATTCGGCGTTTGTGTCTTGACTAGTATATGAATTCATTTTGACCTCTAGAGAATTTAAGTTTCATACGTCTCTCTAGACGTATGAGTCGGGCTTTTCAAAACCTTGCAACAAGATAGAGGAAAATGACACTCCAAGATATCACCCTATCCGAACTGCCAGCAGGCAGCCATGTGACCTCTTACTCTGTAGCGCCAGCTTGCCTGAGGAGGTTGGCAAGGTCAAGACGTTTGTTTTGCTCAGCAGTTCGCAAGGGTGTTTGGATGTCGCGTCGTTCAGGATTCATAGGAGTCCATTTCACCTTTGGCGAAGCTCCATGAGCAAGTAGGAATTGTGTTATCTCCTTGTTACCCGCCTTGACAGCAAACATGAGTGGGGTGTAACCTCCTTCATGATATCTAGGGAGACCCGTGCTTCGGGCATGCATGTTTACATTGGCTCCATGAGCCAGCATTAGTTTGACTATTTCCAAACGATTGCGTTCTGCGCCAAACCCAGTATCGCTACAGGAATTGGGGTCGGCTTCAGCGTCCAGCAAAGCTGTCACAATAGGCAAGTCGCTGTTTCCCACTGCCAGACTTAAGTTCGTATCCGTACCGCCAGTGCTGCCATTGGGGTCGGCTCCAGATTTCAAGAGTTCTATGACTATGTTGAGGTTCTTTGCCTGAACTGCAAAATGTAGAGGTGAAAGTCCTTCTCCAGGCATAGTCGGCTTTGCGCCTGCGCTCAACAGCAGGTGCACAGTACTCCATTTTTTGTTGTCGGCAGCTCTCATAAGAGGAGAGTACAGGGTAAATGCGCCATCAGTAAGAACAAAATTAGGGTTCGCTCCCATCCGAAGCAATGAGCGCAACCTTCCATCATCGCCATCGGAAGAAGCTTCGAGCAGAGCATTCTGCAGATAGCGGTCAAAGAGGAATTTACCAATGCTTCCGAGCAAGCAAAGAGCGACAAAAATCCAAATTAAAATGATGAGTAGATGTGGTTTCTTTTGAATCTTTGGAGTTAAGTTTTGAGGCATGAACTTGCTCCTGACGTCGAGGCTAACTTACTAGCACTTAAGTTATCAAACGAACAAGACTATACTTGAGCATCCACATTAAGTGTAAAAGTATCGTCT
>JAYVOT010000532.1:0-1678 GCA_043757795.1 Chthonomonadaceae bacterium
CAAACTCTTCCCGCATCAATGAACTGGTTTACGAAAACCGTTCGCTTGCGAGCCTTAAACTCGTTGGAAGAGCCATGGTATCCCTCCGAATTACCGACGACGGCAAAGTTGCGTGGACGCATTTGACTGCGAAAGACCTGGAAGAAACCGGAGGAATCGACGCGGATACGGAAGGCATTGTCGGAATGGTACGTTCCATCGAGGGCGTTGAAGCGGGAGTTTTATTCCGCGAGATTCCCGGCAAAAAAGTGCGAATCAGCCTACGTGCGCGCGAAGGTTCCGATGTGAATCGGATCGCAAACGTGTTCGGGGGCGGAGGACATAGATTGGCGGCAGGTTGTTCTATCGAGCCGCCGCTTGAAGATGCCATCAGAACTGTCATTGAGGAGGTCGTCCGGCAGGTTGGAAGCGAGAAGCCGCAGGGATAATTCCGAAAGAACGCTTTCGTGGTATAATATTTTTATATGAATTCTGTGTTCTCACACCTGTTCCAATGGTGAAGAGGATGCTGTCTTGCGATGAAATGGAGATGGAAATGACGGTTTTGGATCGCATCGTTGAGAAACGGGAAATAACTGAACAGTGGGTCAGCGTCAACGGTGAGCTTCTTCCAAAACACGAGGCGAGCGTCTCTATCTACGATCATGGCTTTCTTTATGGAGATGGAGCATTTGAAGGCATCCGAGTCTACAAAGGGAATATTTTTCGATTAGCCCCCCACCTTCAACGTCTCTATCGGTCCGTAAAAGCCCTCGGATTTGAGTTGGACAGAAATATTGATCAGTTTCAATCCGATGTAGTCTCGACTGTACGAGCGAACGGTCATTACGACGGCTATATTCGCGTGACGGTTTCACGAGGTGTAGGCCTGGGATTGGATCCGAAATATCTTGGTTCAAAGCCGACGTCCATCATTTCGACAGAGCAATTGCGATTATATCCGCAGGAGATGTACGACAACGGACTGACGGTCATCACCGCTTCAACCCGAGTTCCCCCCTCCGTCTGCATAGATCCGCAGGTCAAAACCACAGGCAAATACATCAATAGTATCAGCGCAAAAATGGAAGCGAACAGAGTTGGCGCCGGCGAGGCCTTGATGCTGAACATGGCCGGCAACGTAGCGGAAGCCACAGGCGACAATGTTTTCTTTATTCGAAATGGCGAAGTCGTCACGCCGCCGACGAGCGAAGGCGCCCTGCCGGGGATAACTCGCGCTGCAGTTATGGAAATTTGCAAAGAACTCGGCATATCTTGCCGGGAAGCGGTCACGACTTTGTATGACATCTATATGGCGGACGAAGCTTTTCTGACCGGAACCGCCGCAGAGGTTATCCCTATGGTCGTTCTCGATGAAAGGATCGTCGGAGACGGCAAACCGGGTACGATCACAAATAAAATTATCAATCGTTTTAGACAACTCACTTTAACGGATGGGGTTAAAATAGACTGAGAATATTTCTGTGAAGCAAAGTTCTTTAGATTTATAAAAAAGGACTTCGAAAGCTTCACGGGCGTCGCAACTGTTCTCTAGCCGAAAGTACAGGATCTTCATTAAGGTACTTTCGGAACTTTCCAAGCCTGCCGGTCTTATTAGTTATAGGCTTTGTGCGATATTTGCAGTGTGCGAATCGCAATTATCAGCGTAGCTCCCCGTTCTACAGCGGTAAACGCTGTC
>JAYVOT010000533.1:0-6091 GCA_043757795.1 Chthonomonadaceae bacterium
GAGGCCTGACGAAAAACCCCTGGAATCTCGCGGAAGGTTCGAGCGGGTCAAGCGCGGGTCCCGCCTCCGCGACCGCCGCCGGACTCGTCGGGTTTTCAATCGGGACGGAGACTCTGGGAAGCATCGTCTCGCCAAGCGTTCGATGCCGTGTGACCGGGCTTCGCCCGACCTATGGGCGCGTTAGTCGAGCCGGCGCGATGGGATTGAGCTATACGATGGACAAAGTCGGACCGATCTGCCGAGAAGTAGAGGACTGCGCTCTCGTTTTCGCCGCGATCTGCGGCTCAGATCCGGACGACCGCACTGCGCAGGACGCATCGTTTTTATGGAAACCTCGCATGGACTGGAAGCGCATGAAAATCGGACTGTTAGTGAACGCGCAGGAAGAGACGCAAAACAGAGACTCCATCGAAAAAGACCCCATGTTTCAGCATTTGCAATCGTTGGGGGCGAAGGTTTCGCAGGTCAAAATCACCCCGGCTCCGAACGAACTCTACAAGATTCTGGAGGTCGAGTCAGCTTCCGCCTTCGACGATTTTACCCTCAGCCCGGACATTCGGAACCTGAAGGACTCAAGTTGGCCCGAAACTTTCCGTAGCGCAAGATACGTTCCCGCGGTGGAGTACCTCCGGGCGCAGAGGGTTCGCACCCAGGTCATGCGCCGCTTCGAGCAGGAGTTGGGAGACTTGGATTTGTACGTGTCGTATGGGGGCGGGTGGCAGACTCTCGCCCTGACGAACTTCACCGGGCATCCGCAGGTCGTCATTCCGACGGGCGCGAACGAAAAAAACGAGAGCATGGCGCGCTCCTTCATCGGTCGCCCGTTTCAAGAAGACAAGCTGCTCGCCGTCGCCCGCGAAGTTCAAAACACGATGGACTTTCATCGGCGGCGACCGGACCTGTCGAAGTTGTAGAGAATTTGTTCGAGTTTCTTTTTATCATTTTTGTGAATTAGAGCTAATTTGCAGAAAATCGTTCCATTGATAGAGAATAATTACTTAGCTTTGCAAAGCGGCTCTGCCCGATGTGACGATTCCCAACTCTCTTATTCCCCCTCCTCCCGCAGCGCGGGAGAAGGGGGTTGGGGGGATGAGGGCTTCCCGCCGAAGACGCTATAGCGCCTTCGGCATTTCTCACGTCCTGAGAACGCCCATTCATTTGCCAGGAGTTTTCAACTTCCGAATTCCGGGGACGCGAACGCCAACAGACTCCCCGCCAAAATTGCTTGCAAACACCCCACAATAAAGCGACCCCTCCCAAAATCAAGGAGGGGTCGGGGGCGGAAACCCAGAGGTTCCCAAACTAAATCTTTATTGTCCGCCGGACATGCCTGCAGGGAGTCTCGGTAGGATTAACAGGTACAGGTATTATTGCCATATTTTTTTACAAAGGTTGCCTTTATTTTGATAGTGTGATGTAGCATTCAAGTATTTTTGGGTTTTTTTCTACCCTGAAGCAATACATATATCATACACATATCGTTTGCATGAGTTCCTAGCGCTCCTGCGCATCACGATAGCTACTGCCCGACAGAATGGTTTCCTCACGAATGAAACAGTTCTTCAGCGTACTCTCCCTCGCATCAATACTTACGCTTGGAATACTCTTCTTCTCCTCTTCCAACGCGAAAGCGCAGCTTCTCTGGACTCTCAATGGAGCTTCCTTAACCGGTGGCGACACACTCACAGGCTCGTTTGTGTTCAATGCCGCAACGAATCTGTACTCGTCTATCAGCATAGACGAAACCGACCCTATAACTACGCATTATGACTCTGTGAGTTACCTGGTGTTTCCTGCAAATCCAGAATTTGCAGAATTCCTCCACGGTACAATCGGCACAAATCATACCGGAGGTCGTGTATTCTTAATTTCTTTCTCTTCCAATTTAACGAATGGGGGGAAGCTCATCGATCATCAATTCCGGGATCTATACATCCGTGAATTTTGACGCAACTGGTGGGAGTTTTGTTAACGGTGTGTCTGCCGGCACAGTTGTCAGTAGCCGACTCTCCACTGTCCCGGAACCCGGCGTCAACGTTCTCCTCGCCGGTTTCGCTCTCGTCGGCACGGGTATCTTCGCCCGTCGCCGCTTCCGCCGCAAGTAATCCTCCGTTCAGCCCTGCGTTCGTTATGGAGTCAAGACGCTCCACCTCTTCAATTTTAGATTTTGATCGCTTTGCAGCCACTAATCGTTAAAATCTAAGCAATCCCTCACATCCGTGGTTCAGGCAGATTCGCCTTCACCCTCTTGTGTCTTATGGTATACTGAACTAACTCAGTTCAGATTATTTGAAGGAACTGCATTCATGGCATACAATCAATTCACTATGGCGCAACTGCAGGAAGAATTTCACCTGGAGGGTACGGAGCAGGCTGCATTATTTGCAGGCGCTCAGCCCGCAGTGATCTCGGATTGGCTGAGACAAACGCTGACTCTTCAAACAGCTCTTGCCCTGCGGAGCGGCTCGGAGAAAGCTCGTTCCGAGTATCTGATCGCGCCTATCCTCACAGAAGTCTATAAACAAGCCCACGAGCGGGTCAATCTCTTTTCAGGCGTGGAGTTTAGCGTAGATGAGCAGCGAGGCCTGGCTGGTTTTTGTGATTTCTTGTTTACACTTGCTCCGCGAAAGATAAACATCCAAGCCCCTGTCATTTCCGTCGTCGAAGCGAAAAAAGAAGATATCCTCAAAGGGATTCCGCAGTGCTTTGCCGAGCTCATCGCCGCGCAAATTTTCAATGAAAGAGCAGACAAACCTATAGATACGCTCTACGGCATTGTCACAACTGGAGAAGTCTGGAAATTTATGCGTCTCCAGGGAACAAACGCTACGATTGATACCGACGATTACTTCCTTAACCAGCCGGAAAAGATCGTCGGCATCATTCTCTCGATGCTGAACTGAAAACAACTGTAGATTGTCTGAACCAGGATTTTCAGGAGTCAGAGGATTAACAGGGTTACTCGACAAGAGCATCAGCAGAAGCATGACGCTTCTGCTGTTGTCTCGCGGCAGGAAATCCTGAAAATCCCACTATTCCCGAAAATATTGGTTTAGACATTATTTCCATGTTTTTTTACTTATAGGTCAATACCATAGCCAAGTTTCGAATGTGAACAGGCTACCGCCTATTCCCCACTCCCTCGCATTGAAGTCTCGAAGGCGATGTGTTTCCCAAAACAACAAAGCCCCCTGTCCTCCGAATTCGGAGAACAGGGGGCGAAATTGGCGCCTATCGAGAATATTGTGAAATGCGATGTTAGGTTCCGGCGCTTTCAGCCTGTCGTTTGACGTACTCGAAGTGCGAATCGAGTTGTTGAATCAATCGACCGGCGTCGTCAGCGGTGATCTTCCCTTCTTGCACCAACTCAAGCAGTTGGCGGCGCGCGTTGAGACGTTTCTCTTCGCTGTCGTCCGCGGGAGCCGGAAGCGCCTCTTGAACGACAACCGGTTTCTTGCCCGAGAACCGCTCTTTCGTAGAGCGTCGGATCTCATCCGTATTGCGCCGGATAATCGCTTTCATCCCCTCTCGAACGTCCTCCGCCGCCGCCCTCACTCCCTCTCGGACGGTGGCTTTCGTCACCTCCCAGAGCATCGGTGCGAGCGTCGGAGGAACGCGAACCGTGTAGAAAGAGCCGTCTCCGCGTTGGAGTTGCACCTCGACATCCTGCGGGACGGGACGTTTTTTTTCTTCCGGATTAGTTTCCGGCGCGATAGCGATCACTGCAGGCAAATTGTTTGTCGGCGAGAGCGCCGCAAGAAGTTGCGCGCCCTCCTGCGAAGTGATTGTTCCATCCGCAATCATTCTCAGGATTCGCTCTTTTTCGTTTTCATTCATTCTCGTTCCTTTTGAAACGGCTTAAGGGTGCAAATGCGAAATATGGGGGAATCAGAACCGCGAAATACGCGAAAAAAATGCAAAATACAAAGGAATGCAATAGGAACATCCCCACGCTCTGAACCGCTCCCAACCCCCTCGTTGGAAAAGCGGTAAATCCTGAATCTCCAACTTCCAGTTTAATTATGACTTATGGAAGGGAACTCCAGACTCTCCCTCCTTATGCAAGGAGGAGGTTAGGGGCGGTTCAGTGTTACCATCCCTTTTGCATCTGCATTTTTTTCGCATATTTCTCGGTTCTGTTCTCCTGAATTTGCAGTTCGGTCTAGCGTTACGCTCGCAACAGATGGATGTCCCCGGAGAGAGTCTGCACATTGACGCCGCCGGCTCCCGTGCCGACCTGTCCCGTCCAGAGCGTCTCCGTCGCGTTGACCTCGTAGGCGTCGTGCTCGCAACGCAGGTCGCCGGAGTGCGTGCTGAGCGTCGCCCGGACGTTGCTTCCTTCTACGAGTGCGATCGTCACGTCGCCGGAGACCGTGTTGACCTGCATCGTGCCGGAGAACAGTTCGTTCAGTATCGCTTTGATGTCGCCGCTGACGGTCTGCGCCTGCAGTCGAGTCACGATGAGTTTCTCCGCAACGATGTCCCCGGAGACCGCTTTGAGGCTCAAATTCCCCTTCGCTTCAAGGACTGAGACTTCGCCGCTGATCGACTCTAGGGTGATGTCGAGGGGGTTCTCGTGTCCCAGATTCTCCGCTTTGACATCGCCAGAGACCGATTTCGCCTCAACTTTTCCGCCTTCGATATTTTTGATCGCGACATCGCCGCTGACCGTGTTGGCGGAAATTCCCCGGCAAAGCGTGTCTGCCGTGATATCCCCGTCTTGAGTGGCCACAGTCACTGCGCCGCCGATACGTTCGGCTTTCACTTCGCCGCTGAGGGTTTCGCCTCGCGCCTCGCCGCCCATGTCATGCAGGTGCAAAGCTCCTGTGGTCGAGACCGTTTCAGTTCTACCGTCAAACTCCGACACTTCGATATTTCCGAACCGAGTGCAGAGTCGAACCTGTGCCGATTTAGGAATTACGAGTTCAATGTCTACTGTTCCGCTTCTGAAAGAGTCCGGGACGCTGACTTTTATGTCCAGTCTGTCATCCGTTGCGTAAAGAGAGCTCCCAATTTTGTCCAGGTGTGACTTGGCGATCTCTGCGCTTGCTCCCCAGGCTGTTTTCGTGATCGTGGCGGACCAGGGACCTTCCACGGATCCGATGAGCTTGATGTTTCCAAGCGGGTTCTCCGCCATCACCCGCACGTCCGACACGAAGTGAAACTCCTGATGATGCGCTTCGACCAACTCATCGCCGACGCTTGTCGGTCTTGCGTCTTCGCCGTCCGTCCAGTTTTTCATCTTTTCGGTGAAAGCCGTTCCCCAGTGAGCGCTTGTTCGGCTTGCGGTGCGTATCTGCGTCTGCACCTGCTTGAGTATCTTCTCCGGTTGCACTTTCGCGACGGCTTTTGAGATTCGCTCCCCCAGTCCGTCGATGTCGAATTTTGGAGTTTTGAAGTTCTCGAAACCGGAGAAGAAGCCCTTCTTCTCTCTCTCATCCGCGAGAACTTCCGGTTGCGGCGGCTCTTCCGGTTTGGGCGGAGCGGTCGTTTCGCCTCTCAGGGCCGCTATCAGTGTCTCCGCCTCTTGCGCAGTGACTTTGCCGTCTTGCAACATCTGCAATACGCGCATAATATTTTCGTCCATCGGGTTTCTCCATGCGTTTCGATTGCAGAGCTTCGCGTCCGGAAGCGTTCTTCCGATTTGCGACTAGCATCGAAGACGCTTAACTCAGTTCTCTTAAAACTCGCGCCACGTCATCCGCGCCCATCTCGCCGCGCGCCAGTGCGTTCAGGGCGAGTCTGCGGCGTTCGGCTGTCTCTTCGTCCGTATGCTGTTCTGCGGGAGCGGACGTATTGCGAGAAGCTTCCGTAGCAGGGGATTCCGCCGAGAGTCCCAGTGCGTGCAGGGCGGCGGTCAGTCTGTTTCTAACAGTGGGGTAGGAAAGCCCCATCTCTTTTTCGACTTTGCTCAAATTTCCTTCGTTTCGTAGGAACGCCTCTAGAAATCCCAGGTGTTCCGCCGGAAGGTTGCAGAATCGGCAGGGATCGAACGTACTTTGAATGCGTGTGTTGCAACTGCCGCAAGACAGTTCCGAGATTTTCAGCGCCCCTTCGCAAACGGGGCATCGCGCCAGCATCTTCGCCATTT
>JAYVOT010000534.1:0-1673 GCA_043757795.1 Chthonomonadaceae bacterium
CTTATCGGTCGGTTTTGCGGCGACAACCTCCTCTAATGTTTTACCCGCTTGCACCATCGCGATGATCTTGCCGGCGACGTCTTCGAGCATCTCCTTGTAAACGACGAACTCCGCTTTAGTCGCGACAGCGCCGTGACCGGGAATCAGCTTGGTTTTCTCGTCTGACATCTTCACGATCTTCGCCGCCGCGGCCGCCATTCCGCCGATCCAACCCTTGCTGCTGTAGTCAATGAAAGGATACATTCCGTTGAAAAAGAGATCTCCGCAGTGTATGACGTTTGCGTTTTTGAAATGAACCACGATGTCTGAGTCAGTGTGAGCAGGTTCGACGTGCGTCATTTCAATCTCTTCATCATTGATGAAGAGAGTCATTGAGTCGTTGAATGTCACGATAGGAAGCGCTATTTTGGGGGAAGCTGGCGATTTGGCGTTCAGAAAATCTATAGTTTGATCCGTGCTGAGGCGCTTTCGCGTGTTGACATGACCGATGATTCTCGCTCCTCCAGCGCCGAAACTTGCGTTGCCGTCCGTATGATCGCCATGCCAATGCGTGTTGATTAGCGCCCCGATAGTTGCTGGAGAAATTTTACCGGCTTCGGAAATGATCGCATCGTGAAACTGTTTGTATCCTGCGTCGATCAAAACTCCAGTCTCCCCGGTGAGCAACCCGATGTTCCCGCCCGCTCCCATGATGACGTGCAGGTTCTTGCTCAACTCTTGTACTGTGACTTTTTGGTCTTGCCCCTCGCCGTCGGCAAAAGCTCTAGTCGTCAACATAGTTGAAGCTAAAAGAGAACCTCCTGCAAACAGTCCCGCTCTCAACAACGCCTCCCGGCGCGACATTTCGATTTTCATTATTGAAAACTCCTTTGGAAATAAAAATAGCTTGTCTGTCTATATCAGAGAGATTTTACCTTGTGGGGAACTAAAAAATACCGCTACACGATCTTGATGACGATCTTGCCGAAATGCCCTGCCCTTTTCAAACTACGAAAGGCTTCATTCGAATCATCAAACGGATAGATCCTGTCGATGATCGGTTCCAATTTTTGAGTTCCGATGGCACGGTTCATCGCATAAAACATCTCGGACGAGCCAACGTATACTCCTTTGATAGTGATGCTTTTCATCAAGATCGGCGCAATATTCACCGGCTCCGTACTACCTGACAGGACGCCGATCATCCCGATGAATCCTCCAGCTCGCACTGCGCTCATCGACTTGCCGAGCGTACGCGCGCCACCCACTTCCACCACCTGATCCACTCCTTCGCCGTCCGTCAGTCTTAAAACTTCCTTTTCCCAATCCGAAACTTTCAGATAGTTGATCGTCTCGTCCGCCCCCAGAGATTTGGCTTTTGCAAGCTTTTCATCGCTGCTTGACGTTAAAATCACTTTCGCCCCCGCCGCTTTCGCAAACTGAAGCGCAAAAACGGAGACTCCCCCGGTTCCCTGAATCAGAACAGTCTCTCCAGGTTTGAGCTTGCCTTCTACGAACAGCGAGCGCCAGGCGGTGACGGCGGCGCATGGAAGGGTCGCGGCTTGCTCATAACTAAGGTGGTCGGGAATATTGACGGCGCCGCCCTCCTCAAACACAGCATACTCCGCCAGGACTCCCGGGAGCGGTCCCCCGAGTGAAACTTTGTAAAGAGTGGAGGGAGGGGGTCCTGCCAG
>JAYVOT010000535.1:0-6082 GCA_043757795.1 Chthonomonadaceae bacterium
TGAGACTGTTGGAGCAGTTCAGCGAGATCACTCTTACGCAGGCAGTCGTTGGCGATCAGGAGTTGTTTCACATCACGCCTTTGACAGCAACTCAAAGCCGGATAATTGAGCTGTTAGGGTTGCCTCCCGACACCTATTCTAGGCTAGCAATAAATTCGAGATGAACTACCGAAAAATCAGCGAATCGTCAGTTATTAGTTTTATGTGAGCGATAAAAACTTTAAGGTCGAATTTCAAGAAGGATCGAAGGTATTAATCGCTATTTCCTCATGTTCAGAAAAGCAAATTCCGCTGAAAGTTAGCTTTCAGCGGAATTTCACATTTGAGTAGGCTTCGAAGTCAGGCAGCGATGGAATTGGTTGAGTTCGAATGAATCACACTGCCTTTGCTTAAATTTCCTTCACGATAATGAGAGCGGCACAACTCAGTCAACTTGCTGATAGCCTGGATTTGGTCGGGACTCAGTTCGCCTTGAAAACGAGTCGCCATTTCAAGCAATCCCATCGCTTCTTCCTCTGACATATAGATGCACTTCTCTCGATGATTGTCTTGCATTTCTCTATCCCCTGATAAAAAACCTCTGGAGGAAGAATTGTCCTTACAGCGTTTAGTATCGATTCATACTCCGCGCGCTTCCTAGCGCTTGAGCGTTGTTTGTTCACAACGATTGTCAGATTGTTAGACTGTGTTCGAGGACAAATTGTTCATATTTTTTTCAATTGTCTCAAAACCGGCAATTTTCTAATCCGCTTACAAATACATTAGACGACAATGCGGACTTTGCGTTTCACTCTATACGCGATTCTACTGGAAAATTAGCCCCAGAATCTTCAAATGGCTCTTAAATCTTAACTTAACTCATGTTACGCACTCCGTAGGACGAAATGTCCGGATATTGAAATGAAAACACACGGTTCGTGAGGTTCAGGGTTTGGGCTGTCGGGGTTTGGAAGCGCTCTGCGCTTAGCCGGGGATTGAAATGAAAACACAATGCACGAAAATGGGCGTCTTGCAGACGCGAGATTCCGGGGTCTAAAAAACCAATCTATTTGCGTCAAGTTTGAAGGTCCGGCATAGCTATATCCAAAAACGCTTCCGCCAACGGCGCATTTGAAAAGGGCTTGCTCGATGTGACGATTCCCAAAGTTGCGGGTTGGATTATGTCCCGAAGGGCTTCCCGCCGAAGGCGCTATAGCGAAAAAGCTCTGCCCGTCGTGACGCCTTCGGCGTTTCTCGTGTCCGGAGAACGCCCATTCATTTGCCGGGTGTTTTCAACACATGGATTTGTTGGTTGCGTAAGATGAGTTAACTTAATTCTCAATCTTGCCCAATATTGAGAGTTTTGGTCAAGGTCCGAAATGAGTGTGCGCTAGAACTTGATGCTCAAACAAGACCTTCGCAAAAGTTCTCTTGTCGGCAAGAACGGAACAATTTATATTCATCATATAAAGAAAAACACGTTGGCGTGAAGCAATGCTTAAAGTTGGGGGGATTACTAAGCGGGAGAGGCAAATAAAGAGGGCGTCAGCCGGCGTTCGCTGAGACGAAAACGATGCCTTCGCCGCGAGAGGAGGCGTACTCGACCATTTCGCCGAAAAGCGAGAGCATCTCGTTTGCAGTCGCCTCTTGATCGAAGAGCCGCATAAAAAAAGAGCCGGCAGTAGGAAAAAAACCTGCGCTTCGCCCTGATTTTGAACGAGATGCGACTCCGCACGCTTCCAAAAGAAGCGGCATCTCGACGTCAATTCGCTTTATTTCCTCCGGGGTCATTAGGCTCAGGAGTTCTGAAGAGGGTTCAAGCCAGGGTTCAAGGTTTTTTCCGCCTGCCAGAGCCTCCGCAATCTTTTCAGCGCACTCTTCCAAATTCGGGTCTCGACTCAATTTCGTGACGAGACGCAAGAACTTTTTACTGAAGAGGAGTGGCTCTCCCCGACAACATTTCGCAAGAACGACGGCTTGTCTCGCCTCGGAAATCTCAATTTCATCATTGAAAAGCGCGGAAATCACCGAATCCAACTCTTCGCTATCCGCTAGATTTGAGAGGGATTCAGGGGTCGTCGCACGACTCAAAGCCGATCTCAACTCCAGATACTCCTCAAAATCAAAGCGATACAACCGCCAGTATATTGCCATGTAATCTCTTGCCGCTTTTGCCTATTCTACTGCCTTCGAAACTAATGCGACTGTCTCAAGCGCATTAAGCGTATTTTCGGTCGCGGCAAGATCGACCAAATCGCCTCCGGCTCCTCGAAATGAAACGCCTTCCTGTTTCAAAAGTCGCATTTGAAAGAGCTTAAGTTCCGAGCTTCGCTTTCCGATCGGCAGATGTCCTCCCGCTCCGACGACACGTTGCCAGGGAACGTCCCTTGGAACCATGCTCATCGCCGAACCTACCATTCTCGCCGTGACCGAGACTCCGCGAACGGAGTCCGCTACCTGCCCGTAAGTCATCACTTTCCCGGAAGGAATCGTGCGAACGAACTCATAGACGATCTCCTGCCAGTCGATATCATTGCTCATATTTCCATCCCTAGAAAGTATGTTCTTTCCCTTCGCGCCCTGCTTTGTAGCAGCCTTCGAGGAGTTGCACGAGGTTCCAACCGTCGTAAACGTTCGTCGCGATCACCGAACCGTGTTTGATGGCGGCAATCCACTGATTCAACAGGGGAAGCGGAGCCGCCGGAAGGTGGGTGGGCGTGATATATCCCTGTATGTCGCCCGCTTTGAGTTGTCCGCTGATGAGTTGAATTCTCGGTCCGTTCGGGGCGGCCTCGATGCTGAGGTAGCCGTCGGTTCCGTATATCTCAAGAGGGTTCGGCCCGTGGCGTTGCACCCAGGAAACATCTATGATGCCAATGGCGCGATTTGCGAAAGTGATAACCGAAACCATGTTGTCATCCACTTCGTAGGCGTTGCTGAAATTGTTCATCTGAGTCACTACTGAGACGGGGCTTCCGAGAAACCAACGCATCAAGTCAACGCGATGACATCCAAGATCGAAAAAAGCTCCCCCGCCTGATTGTTCCGCATCGCCAAACCAGGAAGAGCCGCCTGTGAACCATCTGTCCAATGCCGCCATGTGCGCGATTCTCGTTCGCATCATCGTGACTTCGCCAAGATATCCCATGTCCAGAACTTGCTTCGCGAAGAGTATTTCAGGACGAACTCGCGATGGGAGAGAGATGGCGAAACGAACCCCTGAATCCTCGACAGCGCGCATAACTTCCGTCGCTTCCTCCGTATTGATCGTGAGCGATTTCTCGGTAAAAATATGCTTGCCGGCTTTCGCGGCAGCAATTAAAATATCACGATGTTTGGAGGTGGGGGCGTTAACTACCACCGCATCGACCTCCGGGAGAGCGAGAAGGGTCTCCAATTGGTCATAAAACGGCACGTTGTGGGATCCCGCTTCGGTCAGTCCCCGACTGTGATCTTCGTCCCAAACGGCGATTATTTTGCAATCAGGATGGTTTTTGACCTGGTTGGCGTAGTCGCGAGCATGAACATGGGCAAACGAAAGGAGGGCGACGCCTACCTTGCCGTCAACGCTATTTAAAGATGTCATCTTCATCTATCCTTATAACGGAGTGAATTTTAAAGTATACGTCAAAGTTCTCCGCCTTCTTCCGAAATTCCTTCAAGCTGTAGAGCATTAAATTGAATGAACGACTTATGCCTTACGTAGCAACTCATATCGCTAGGTCATTCCGATTAATCTATAGTTTAGCTTTAATTTAGATTTGGGTTTTAGATTTTCAGATATTGCACACGCAAGCGAACTCAATAGGCTTAAAGCATTCCTCTCGCAACGAGCAACTCATGTCAGGCTTCGCTCACGCTCGATCCAAGAGCCTTCGCCAAGCGCCGCCTTTGACGGCAGTCACAATCCAATGGCATTCCGCCGCTCGCGTCTCGCACCTAAATCACCTTTCGGGAGAAGAAACGCTTAGATTGGGAATTGCGTGAATCCCCCCTAAAATGCTATCCTAATGACTGTGCGGATGTGATTCCGAAACGTCTGTTCGATTCCGAATATTAGAACCTGTATCTCTCGAAGCGAAAATTCGGAGGAGATCAAGTCTCTCACAATTATATTAGACAACATTTCCGTGAAGGACTGCCAATGTCTCTTTCGCTTCCCAAAATAGTATTTCTCGCTGTGATGACAATAGCGCCAATCCTCCTTTCCAACATTTCTTCAGCACAAAAACCCGTCAATCGAACCCGCCCGCCGCAGGCGGAGAGAATCACGGATCATACCTATCGAGTCGGAAGTCTTATTGTCGATACGAAACAACGAACCGTACTCTGTCCGGGCGAGGTAAACCTGACTGAAGGTGCGATTGAGTACCTCGCAGTTGCGCCGGGGGGCAAGACGCATGAGAGTCTGCTACAACTTCGGACTCGCCCGCTGCATCTTCAAGTGGCGCTTCTTATGCTCGGTCTCGAACCTAAAAACGTCTTGAAGCGCCAGGGCGACTCCGCGACTCCGCAGGGCGACCCGGTGGAGCTTCGCATTCGTTGGAAAGATAAAAACGGACAGTTGCAGGAGCGCGCAGTTGAAGAGTTGATCTCTGAAACGCCGAACTTAAAACCGATGCCTGTGCATCCCTGGCTCTTCACCGGTTCTAGAATTCTAAATGAGGGCTTCGAAGCGGATCTTTCCAAGTCTCTGATAGCGGTCTATCACGACCCTGCCGCGATATTGGACAATCCTCTTCCGGGAGCCGTCAACAATAGTTATGTTGTCAATTCCAAAAGAACTCCAGCGCAGGGGACGCGAATCGAGTTGATTTTCAGATCGCTTGCTCGAAAGAGGTGACTTGCCATGCGCTAGAAGGTCAACCCCGCATTTTCAAGGCAAAGAAATAATTCTTTTATCCAAATTGCGGGTAGGCGCAACCGTTTACAGGCGCTAAGCCTCAAAATCAGCTGCAACTCACGCAAAACTCTTTGACTCATCATGGAAACTATCGAACAACAAAAACTAACTCGATTCAGTTGTCCGGGAGCCGGAATACCGCTTGTATTCTTACTACAGTTGCGAGGCAGATGCCCTATTCGCGACCTCATTTGGACAGCGGTACTAACTCTCTCGCATCTCTCAGTCTCTATAGCGTTGCAGACTCAATTGGGGGTTTTGCGAGAGTACAATGCGACTTCGCGTCTTTTATCGGATATTTTGACGATGGAGTCAATTGCGATCCCTTTCATTTTTCTCCTTCTTGCGGCGGTTTTCGGAGCGATGGCGGCTCCCAATTCCGCTCAGTCGCACGGGGTTCAGAGTCAGCTTTTGACCCGCTTGACCGCGTTCGACATCTGCGCAGGGAGGTTGCTCGCTGCTCTCTGGGTTCCAATTTTGGCGCTGACTCTCTCATGCGCGCTCTGGTTGTTCGCACAAGGAATCCGGCGCTTCGTTCATGTCACGGACAACGGCGTCTTGCCGGTTTTGTTGATGTTCCTGACTCAATTCCTTGCTCTCATTTCAACAGGCGCGCTGTCGATGCTCTTCGCGTTGACCCGAAAACCGGCATCAAATTGGGGAAGAGGCGCATTGATCGGGGCGCTATGGTCGCTTTTCTCGCTTACAGGCATCCTGGCGTGCAATGACTTTTTGCGCCGAATGGAAGATCCTACTCGTATCATTAACGCTCTCTTGCTGATCAATCCTGCGACGACCGCCGCTTCCGCCCTGAATCACGACCTCTTGAGGCGAAGTTTCATTTATGAACGCACTGTCGCCCCGCAGTATCTTTTTTGCTACCCGGATGTCTGGCAAAGCGTTCTTTTTTTTGGCGTATTGGCGCTCTTCGCTTTGGGAGCGGCGTCCTGGCGACTGCGTAGAGCGTATGAGTAGATAAACGCCTGCATGAACTTGAGTTTCCATAACTGATTTTATAAAGTGCAATGTTGATTGACGGACTTCTGTCCGTCGTTCTCCTTCCGAACTCTAGTTTTCATCATTTGAGGAAAAGAATCTTTAGCAAGAATGAAATGTCAGGGTCGGACAAACGAGTGAAAGCGAACTTTCAGGATGAACCAACTTTTCGAGGAATCCGAATCTGAAATATCTGTCAATCCC
>JAYVOT010000536.1:0-1672 GCA_043757795.1 Chthonomonadaceae bacterium
CAACAAGAGACGCCCCTGCAAACTGGCACAGGAATGGCAGTCCTACGGGCAGGCAAGTCGCGACTCATGTCCGAAGGACATACGGCGCGAAGCGCCACCCAGACCGTGACTTTAGTCATGGGATTCAAAAGCGCTCTCGAAAAAATCATTTGGTCGTCAGGTCTGCATAACATCAGCTTACAGTTCATTCGAACCAGGTAAAAAGCTCGCCAACCCTATTTTGACTTTGGAATCCGATCGAAAGAGGGCGACATGGATCCGTCCTTCATCTTGCTTCGTTCGGCTAATGAAAGGACTTCGTCAATGCAAGAATCCGGGGTGACGAGAATGCCGCGAATGCCGAATAGCGAGGCGGTAATCACCTCACAGTTATTTGCGGTCAGGAGCGTTTCCAAGCAAAGAACTCAAAAATGCGCGAGCGGAATGCGACAATCGGTCAGCGCGCCAGATCGCAGCAAGAGTGCGGGTAGGGCGCGGAGACTCCAACTCGACAAGAACGGAGCCTTCCGGGGGCGAAATGGCGAGGCGGGGCAACAGCGCGATGCCGAGTCCGGCGGCGACCAGGTTCTGCATCCCCTGCGCGCTCCCGCTCATGCAAGCTATTTTCGGGATGAAACCGGCCGACAAACACGCGGCGTAGAGAGGATGAGAGCGGTTCGCGCCCTCCGGCGCCCAGATGAAGTCCTCGTTTGCTACGCTCGAAAGCGAGACGCTCACAGCAAGAGTCGTCCAATGTCCTGCCGGAACCACCAAAGCAAGATCCTCTTCAAGAATAACGCGCTCCTCCAGACCTTCCGACTGTTGCGGCAAGTGAACGATCCCGATGTCCGCTTTCCCTGCGCTGACGCCCTCGGAAATGCTCAGAGCCGGAACCATCTCTCGCAAAGAGATTTGAATGTCGGGAAACGAGAGACGGAATTTCGCAAGAAGCGGCGGCAAAAGATGTTGACCGGGAGTCGGCAAAGTCCAGATGGCGAGCTTCCCCTGCCTTAGCCCAATCACCTCTTGCACCGCCTGCTTTGCGGCGCTCTCCGCTTCTATTAGCCTTTCTGCATGCCCTCTCAAAACCTCTCCGGCATCCGTCAAACTGACCGATCTGCCCTGCCTATAGAAAAGCGGAGTTCCCAACTCCCGTTCAAGGTTGGCGATCTGTTGGGAGAGAGAGGGTTGAGAGACAAAACACTCTTCCGCCGCTCTCGTAAAATGCAGAAGTTTCGCCGCGGCGAGAAAATATCGAAGTTGGAAGAGTTCCATGTCAATCCGTGAGGGTTTCCGGCTTAATTGCGCCCGCAAGATAGAGCGAGCCTGTGATGAGGATGAGGGTGCGAGGGTCGGCTTGCTCTTTTGCCGCCGCGACAGCTTCTGCGGGGCTTGAGATGACAGTCGTCAAGTCGCAGTATTTCCGAGCGGTATCTGCGATCGTCTCGGCGGAAATCGCACGTTTCCATTCTACCTGAGTTGCGAAACAGCGTCCAGCCATAGGCGCAAGCTGCGAAATCACATCGTCCGGATCATGCCCTCCCACCATTGCGATCACGAGAAATAGGCGCTCAATGGAGTGCATTCGCATAAGCGATTTGACGGCAGTCGAAAGTTTTTGAGCCGCCAAACCGTTATGCGCCCCATCGACGACAGTGATCGTTCCGGAAACTGAATGGTAAATCGTCAATCT
>JAYVOT010000537.1:0-1670 GCA_043757795.1 Chthonomonadaceae bacterium
TGTCTTGACTCCTGAGTTGTCCTCCTCCAGAACCGGCTTGTCACCGTCGTAGAGATAGTAGGTTTTGCCGGCTCCCGTCTGTTTCCAGGCGCGAAGACCGTCTGCGCGATACCCGGCTGTCAGGATTGAGCCGAAGGAGGTCATCCGGTTTTCGGCGTCCCAAGTCAGCGTGTCCGCCTTGTAGGTTGTGGGGTTTCCGTTCAGGTCGTGCGTAAAAGCCGTGTTCTGGTTATTCGCATTGTACCCGTTTGCAACGCCCCGAAAGGTAGTCGGGTTTCCGGCGCTGTCATAGGCGTTGTTGTTGGTGTAGCCCCCGCCTCTCGAGGAACTCTCTTGCGTCAGTTGGAGTTTCGCGTCGTGCGTGTAGTTCGTCGTGCCGTTGTAGGCGGCGACTGTCGGGACGCTCGCGGTGATCGAGCCTATTGTCAGGTTGAGGGCGAATCCCATCGTGTACTGCGAAAGCGTCGTGCTTCCTATGTCCTGTCGGTTATTGCTCATCGCGGTGAGGAGACCCCGGTTGTCGCGGGTCGTCGAGACCGTGATCTGCCCGTTCACGTTCTGCGTGTTTAGCCAGTTGTTGTCCAGATACGCCCAGGATTAGACCTGACTGGTCGGGTTTGTCAGTTGGCTGAGGGCCGGTATGCTGTCGTGTCTTTCTAATGACTATTATCAAGCCGTTTATTGTGAGCCTTTAAAAGCTGCACAATAGAATCTTGTTTAAATTTAGTAGCAAAATCCAGCGCTGATTTTCCGGCACTGTTCCTCAATCCAACATTCGACCCAGCCTTCAAAAGCAACTTTACTGTTCCCAAATTTCCACGGGCAGACGCGATCATCAAAGCAGTGTTTCCTCCCTTCGACTCAGCATTGACGGAGGCGCCATAATCTAGCAATAGTTTAACTACATCTCTAGATTTTGTTGAAGATCGATTTCCGCTTGCGAGCATCAGCGCTGTTTTTCCATCATCTCTCAACCGGAAATTTGGACTTGCTCCTTTTGACAGTAGCAGTCTCATAATAGCGGAGTTGCAATTAACTGAGGCATGCATTACTGCTGTCCACCCATTCGTACTTCTCAAATTGGGTTTCGCACCATGAGATAACAGTATTTGTACAGACTTTTCTCTTTCCCACATTGTTGCCAAATATAATGGGGTGAACTCATCACTGTGAGAGATGAAATTCACCTTCGCGTGATGGTTTAAGAGGAACACCAGTATTTCATTGTAACCTCTGTATGATGCATACATAACTGGAGTCCATCCTTCACTACCAATCATATTTACGTATTGTTCATTTTTAGAAATATTTCTTACTGCCACTATGTTTTTTGTCTTAATTGCAACAATCAAGTTTGATATCTGCTCCCGGTTTTGCTGACCTGACACTTCAAAAGGACTGGCAAAAATAATGCTAAATGTTATTGCTGCAGTGACAATAAACGCATTTTTTTTTCTGCATTTAATTCTTATTAAATGTATTATTCTTCTGTATGATTTGGAAATTTCCGAGTACATTTTTCTTTTTCACTTATTCTGCCCTTTGGAGGACGAGCTTACGTGATCGAATTTCAAACAACTAATATATTTACTGGACTTTAGCCATTTTTAGGCTGCCCTACAGAGTGTTGCTACCATATGATCCCAGATTGTTGCTGGAATTAGGCGCAT
>JAYVOT010000538.1:0-6072 GCA_043757795.1 Chthonomonadaceae bacterium
GAAAGTTGCGCCATCGCCTGAACGAATTTTTGATCGCGCTTCGTATCCATTTAACAGCGTACTCAGGTGCGAATCGTTCGTTCGCAAGTACAAATTTTGAAAGGTTTGACACACAGATGCCTCTCCCAAAACGCCGACATTCCAATCAGCGAACTCGCAAGCGCAGAACTCATTATAAACTTTCACACCATCCCGCAATGGTTCCCAGCTTTGAAAAGCCCGGAGAGTGGACTCTCATGCACCACATGGATCCCGCGACTGGTCGTTATAAAGGCCGTCAAGTCGTTGTGTTGGCAGAAGAAGCGCCACAAGAATAACGGATATAAGCGTTTTTTGCAAGGCGGAGATAGATGATTCGGATCGCTGTGGACGCCATGGGCGGCGACAAAGGCTCGCAGGTCGTTACAAGGGGAGTTTTGGATGCCGCCCGGCGTTCTTCCTCACAATTCCTCCTTGTAGGCAAGCCGGACGAGATTGAAGCGGAACTCACTCTTGCCGCCTCTCGCCCCAACAACATCGAAATTGTCGCCGCAAGCGAAATAATCGAGATGACTGAAAACCCTGTGGAAGCCTTTCGAAGGAAGCCGGACGCCTCCGTAGTGGTTTCCGCGCAACTCGTTAAAGACGGCAAAGCGGATGGTTTTGTAACGATTTCCAACACGGGAGCCGCTGTCGCTGTCTCAATGATGACTTTAAAACGCATTAAAGGCGTGGATCGTCCCGCGATAGCGACTACTTTGCCGACTCTCAATGGGAAATTCGTTTTGCTCGACGCAGGAGCGACGCCGGATTGCGATTCCAATAATCTTTACGAATTCGCGCTAATGGGCAGTGCCTTTTCGCAGAAAGTACATGGGGTCGCTCGTCCGAAACTTGCGCTTTTGTCTATCGGCGAGGAAGACTCAAAGGGCAATCTGCTCACTAAGAAAGCATTCGCGCTTTTCAAAGAAGAGTTCGGCGAAAGATGTCCCTTCGATTTCGTTGGCAATATAGAGGGCAAGGACATCTATCGAGGCGCAGTCGATGTGGTCGTCTGCGATGGCTTCGTCGGAAATACGGTTCTCAAAACGAGCGAGGGCATCGCTGACATGATCCTTAAGCTCATAAAAGAAGAACTATATCGATCCAAATTGCTTACTCCCTTGCTCATTCCTTTTCGCCCTGCGTTCGATAGAGTTCGCAAACGTCTGGACTACTCCGAACATGGCGGAGCGCCATTGCTCGGCGTCAATGGAGTCTGCATCATCGGGCATGGGCGATCAAACGAAAATGCCGTCGCAAACGCCTGCCTCGCAGCAGAAAAAGCGATTCAAAACGATCTTGTGGAAACGATCCGTCACCGAGTGACGAGCGCAGGGTCACGCGGCGCAAATGCCAATATCAACTGAGGAAAAGTATGACTCCCCCTTTCGCAAGCTCATTCTCTCCTACAAACGCCGGGATAGTTGGACTTGGAATGTGCGTTCCGGAGCGTATTCTTACAAATGACGAACTGAGCCGAATGGTCGATACGAGCGACGAATGGATTCAGACGCGCACCGGAATCAAACAGCGGCATATTTCGGATTCATCCACTTCGACCTCCGACCTTGCGATTATCGCCGCGCGCCGCGCTCTTGAAGACGCCGGGATGGAAGCAAGCGAATTGGATCTTGTTTTATGCGCCACAACATCCGGCGACTATCTCTGGCCCTCCACCGCGTGCATCGTTCAAAATGCGATAGGGGCGAAGAGCGCCGCAGCTTTTGATTTGAGCGCTGCATGCTCCGGCTTTTGCTACGGACTGGCGACCGCTTCCGGTTTCATACAGTCCGGAATGATGCGCAAAATTTTGGTTATTGGGGCGGACACGCTGACGAAGCAAGTGAATTGGGAAGATCGTTCCACCTGCGTACTTTTTGGCGACGGAGCGGGCGCAGCTGTTTTAGCGCCATGTTCCCCGGAAGAGGGTCTGCTCAGTTCGACGCTTGGCGCGGATGGAGCCGGATCTAAATCGATCTGGTTGCCTGCCGGCGGCACGAGAACGCCGATCACTCAGGACGCTATAGATCAGAAGTTGAACTGCCTTGCCATGAAAGGTCAGGAAGTTTACCGATTCACGATGCAGGTGATCCCGGATTTGATTGTCAGAGGATTGAAAACAGTCTGTTTCACCCCTGCAGACGTTGATCTTTTGGTTCTTCATCAGGCGAACGCAAGAATCATCACTTCTATTGGGGATCGGTTGGGCATTTCGCCGGAAAAAAACTACATCAACGTAGACCGTTTCGGCAATACCTCGGCAGCTTCCGTTCCGATCGCATTGACGGACGCCCAAAAAGAGGGTCGTTTGAAACGCGGGGATCTGGTGGTAACAGTCGGCTACGGCGCAGGATTGACCTGGGCAGCCAACGTCATTCGATGGAATAAATAGATTTTTGTTTTCGAGGCAGGTCAATGGCAACAGGCAAAGTCGCGTTTCTCTTTCCCGGACAAGGTTCGCAGAAAACGGGCATGGGTTCCTCCTTTTTTAGTGAGTTCCCAATAGCGAAATCGCTCTTCGAGCAAGCCGACTCGTTACTGGGTTATGACCTCAAGAAACTCTGTTTTGAAGGTCCGGAAGAGAGCCTCAGGCAGACGGAGATCGCCCAACCCGCTCTTTTTACGACCAGCGTGATCGCCTGGAGTTGTTTTGCCTCAATCTATCCGAAGCAGCCCAACGCCGTTGCAGGACACAGCGTCGGGGAGTATGCGGCTCTTGTTGCCGCGGGGGTGCTTACGTTTTCTGACGGATTGAAACTGGTGCGAACCCGTGGCGAACTGATGCGAGACGCAGCTCTCGCTAAGCCGGGGACGATGGCGGCGCTGCTGGGAATCGAACCGGGACTTGCGAGGGACGCATGTCATGAGGCGAAATCCGAGGGCGCAGGAGTCGTAAACGTCGCGAATTTCAACGGCGGCGGGCAGGTAGTGATCTCCGGAGAGACGAAAGCTGTCGAACGCGCCTCGAAAATCGCGAAGGCGAAAGGCGCAAAGCGCGTCATTCCTCTGCAAGTTTCCGGCGGATTCCACTCGCCCCTCATGGCGAGCGCCGGAGACGCACTCTACAGCCATATTTCGAAAACCGCTTTGAGACTGCCTCAAATTCCGATCGTCTCAAACGTAACCGCGAACTACATTCGACATCCGGACGATCTTACAGGCGGTTTAACGATGCAAGTAAGCGCGAGCGTCCGCTGGGAAGAGTCCATGCAACGCCTTCTTGCGGACGGCTTTGATACTTTCATCGAGCTTGGGAGCGGCGAAGTTTTAGCCGGACTGATGCGCAGAATAGACAAAAATGCGCGAGCGATCAGCGTTTTTGATGCGCCTTCCCTGAGAGCGGCATGCGAAACTCTAGCGGCATTGTAATGTTTGAAGTTTGAAGCTATCCTTACGACGCAGAGCCTTTCTATGAAATGCGTTGCCTTCGGTCGCAGGACGAGAGTTCCAATGCGATCTCCAAATTGCAATGTCGCCCGACTATTTTCGATCACGTTCGTGATTATTTCATTGAAATTTAGGCATTTCCGCTAAGTCGGTTTGATGGAGAATTAGGTTTGAAACTTCAAGACAAAGTTGCACTGGTGACTGGAGCGGGACGCGGCATCGGTCGCGCAATCGCTCTGGAACTCGCATGTCAGGGCGCTAAGGTCGTCTTAAACTACAGCCGGAGCGCTGATGCTGCTGAAGAGGCAGTGGCTGAGATCACAGCGAGCGGCGGAGAAGCTGTCGCAATTCAGGGCGATGTGTCCGACTCTTCTCAGGTTGAATCGCTTTTCAAACAGGCGAAAGAGGCATTCGGCAAGCTCGACATTCTTGTCAACAATGCCGGGATCACCCGCGACAAATTGATTATGCGAATGTCCGAAGAGGATTGGGATGCAGTGATCGACACAAATCTGAAGAGCGCTTTCCTCTGTTCAAAATCGGCAGCTATTCTTTTTGTGAAGCAAAAAAGCGGCGTGATCGTCAATGTGGGTTCCGTGATCGGCAAAACAGGCGCTCCTGGTCAAGTGAACTACAGCGCCTCGAAAGCGGGACTTATCGGGCTGACGAAATCGCTTGCGAAGGAATTGGGAGGCAGAGGCATTCGCGTGAACGCCGTCGCTCCCGGTTTCATTCAAACGGACATGACCGAAGACCTCAAAGCGGAATATAAAGAGGCGATACTGAAGCAGATTCCGCTTGGCTGTTTCGGAACGAGCGAGAACGTTGCGAAAACGGTCGCTTTTCTCTGCTCGTCGGACGCCGCTTACATTCAAGGCGAAGTGATCTCGATTGACGGCGGCATGTTCATGTAGATTTTTGTTGAGACTGTTTTCGAACGAGAGTGAATACCCCCCTGAAAAGGGAATTTATAGGAGATAATGGAATGACGACATTCGAGCGCGTGCGAAAGATACTAGTGGATCAACTTGGCGACATCAAAGAGGAAGAGGTCACCCCTCAAGCCTCTATCAAAGACGATTTGGGAGCCGACTCTCTTGATGTAGTCGAAATCGTGATGGGTCTGGAAGAAGAGTTTGAGGTTACGATTCCGGATACTGAGGCTGAAAAGATTATCACCGTTCAGCAGATCATGGACTATGTCGAGAAGCATGCGAAGGGTTGATCGACCCCGAATATCCGTTTAGAGCCGTGAACTCTGCCTTTTAGAAAGCGTTCGCGGCTCTCCTTTGAACTCTTTTAAGTTGCAACTACATGAAAAATAATGGTTTGCAACCTCGGTTTTGCGGCATTTTCGCGCCGCTTACATATGATTTTTTCACCTCACCGGGGCGGAACCTGTGCGAGGCATGGCTTAAGGACTGAACGATGAGCGATACGATGAAAACGCATGGGGACGAGAGAAGAGTGGTCATCACCGGAGTGGGTTCGGTGACCTCTCTTGGGATCGGCGCTGAAGTCCTGTGGAAAGCCTGCCTTACCGGATGTTCCGGGGTGTCTCTTGTTTCAAGTTTCGACACAACCGGATATACGACCAAGATTGCCGCTGAAATCAAAGATTGGGATCCTTCTCCTTTCATGGATAAGAAGGATGTGAAGCGAATGGATCGCTTCGTTCAATTTTCAGTCGGAGCGGCTAGAATGGCTCTTGAAGATTCAGGACTGAAGATCACGGAAGAGAATCGCGATAGAGTCGGGGTCTACATCGGCTCCGGAATCGGAGGCCTCGGCACTCTTGAAGAGCAACACACAATCCTCGTAGAAAAAGGTCCCACGCGGGTCAGTCCAATTACAATCCCCGGAATCATCTGCAATATGGGAGCCGGAATGGTGTCGATGCTGATGGACGCGAGAGGTCCCATCTCTTGCACAGTAACCGCCTGCGCCACAGGAAACAACAGCATCGGCGACGCCTATCATGTCATCAAACGCGGCGACGCCGATGCGATGTTCGCTGGCGGAACCGAAGCCTGCGTCACCCCGCTTGCGATGGCGGGCTTCTGTCAGGCGCGTTCTTTCTCCACTCGCAACGACGATCCTGCAGGCGCAAGCAGACCCTTCGACCTGAATCGAGACGGCTTCGTTCTCGGCGAAGGCGCTGGCGTACTGATGCTGGAATCGCTGGAGTCCGCACTGGCTCGCGGCGCGAAAATCTATGCCGAAGTCGCAGGCTACGGTCTTTCAGCGGACGCTTTTCACATCACAGCCCCTGCTCCGCATGGCGAGGGCGCATCCCGATCCATGGCGATGGCGCTGAAGAACGCCGGTCTCAAGCCGGAGGACGTAGACTACATCAACGCGCATGGAACCTCCACAGGCCTCAACGACAAGTGTGAAACCGCTGCAATCAAGACGATCTTCGGAGAGTCGGCTTACACCGTCGCGATCAGCTCCACGAAGTCGATGACGGGACACCTCGTGGGCGCTGCAGGCGCAGTGGAAGCGGTGATCTGCGCTCTTGCTATTCGAGACGGCATCGCGCCCCCCACCATCAACTACGAGACGCAGGACCCGGAATGCGACCTCGATTACACCCCCAACGTCGCCAAAAAATTGGATATCAAAGTCGCGATGTCGAACTCCTTCGGCTTCGGCGGCCACAAC
>JAYVOT010000539.1:0-6069 GCA_043757795.1 Chthonomonadaceae bacterium
CAAAACCACTCTTGCGAAAGCCATCGCACGGGCGCTAGGATTAAAATTCAAAAGGATTCAGTTCACTCCGGACCTTCTCCCATCCGATATAACCGGTTCGTCGATTTTCAATCAAAAGAGCGGCGAGTTCGAGGTCTATCCGGGGCCCGTCTTCGCCAATATCGTGCTTGCGGATGAGATCAACCGTTCAACGCCGAAAACTCAGGCAGCTCTCCTTGAGTGCATGGAGGAGCGACAGGTAACTATTGAAGGCGTCGCACGCCCTTTGCCCGCCCCATTCTTCGTCATCGCGACGCAAAATAATATCGAACTCTCCGGTACTTACCCATTGCCGGAAGCCCAGTTGGATCGATTCTCAGCGCGCATCTCGATCGGCTACCCTGATCGAGACTCCGAACGACGAATCTTAATGAATCAGAGAACCTCGAAACCTGTAGATTCGATTCCCGCCGTTCTTGATGCGGAAGAGATCGTATTAATGCAAGCGGCAGTTCGCGAGATACACGTCGAGGACTCTGTGCAGGGTTACATACTCGATTTAGTGGGCGCCACTCGCAGTATTCCGTCTGTAGCTCTTGGAGCCAGCCCTCGCGCCTCCCTGAGCCTGATGTATGCTTGCCAGGCTCGCGCCGCAATCGCCGGTAGAGCGTTCGTCACTCCGGACGACGTGAAAGCCCTCGCTGAGTCTGTTCTAGTGCACCGAATCATTATTCGCCCAGACCAGAGGATACGCGGCGTCTCCGCTTTGAGTTGCGTGCAGGATATTTTGAAAAAAATCCCTGTTCCAGTCGGCATTGATCGCTCTTCAAACAGCGTCAAGGTCTCAAGGTGATTTTCATGAGTTTGAGACCCTGTATTGACTTTCCAATCAACGCAAACATTGAGACAATCCGTTTGCAGATTGCCTGTACGCCAAACTGCGATTGGAGAAAGCGATGCAGGTAAGCAAATGGGTCACTCTTCTCATGGCGATTCTTTCGCTTATCATCGTTGCGGCGATGCTCAAATCGACGAATCTCTACTACATGGCTTCTGTTTTGATGACGTTGCCGGGCTTTTCATATCTTATTGGATGGTTTACGCTACGAGGGCTAGAGTTTGAGCGCGAGTTGCCCGGAGTTCTCTGGGAGGGCGAGACCGGCGAAATCATCTATTCCATAAAAAACCCTACGCGCTACGCACGTTTCTTTTTGAGCGTTTCAGAAAGTTACCCGGACTGGATCGAAGCTCTGGATGAAGAGCCTCCCCTCTTCAACGTTGCAGCGCGGGATTCGACGCGTATTGCGCACATGGTTCGATTTTTGAAACGCGGGGTTTTCAAAGCGTCCTCCTTCACGGTTCAAGCCATAGACCCGCTCGGAATCTTCACTTTCACGAAACTGTTTCCATGCGAAGGAGAGATCGTCGTCTATCTGCGCCCCAGAAGATTAGATCCTATCCCGCTCTCCGGAGCGGATCGCTATGGTTGGCAAGAGTTCACAATCACGGCGCCGCGCGGAGGAAGCGTCGAACCGGATGGCGTTCGCGAATACGTTCCCGGCGACTCCCTTCGCAGAATTCACTGGAGGCAGACTGCTCGCACAGGACGTCTGGCAGTTTTGGAGTTCGAAGAGTCTCAATCGATACAGATAGCCATCTACCTTGATCTCGCTCAGGGGACGGATACAGGAAAAGATTTGGAAACGACCCTTGAATATGCCGTCCGTTTCGCAGCTTCCGCAGCGCAACAGGCGCTTCAAAAAGGAGCCGGGATTCGATTGCTAATGCCGACTTTCCACGCTGCTCCCCTTGGCATCGCCGCCGGAATGGGCGGGCGAGGAGAGTCTCATTTTCTCAGCGTCCTGGACACTCTGGCAAGAGTGAAATCGACATCAAACGAACCTGTAGAGGAGGCTTTGACTCTTGCCGCATCCTCCCTTCCTCCGGGTTCCACGCTGATTGTCGTCACTTCTCAATCTTCATCGGCTCTCTCAAATGCGATCGCAAATTGCGCGATAAATTCCAAATCGAGCGTGATCCTGGCTTATATCGACCCAGACTCTTTCAAAACTGGAAAAACGCGGGTCTCAGAGTCACAAATAAATCTGTTCTTCAATGAACTCCTTTCTGCCAACGTGCTGACGCTAGTCGTTCGACAGAACGCCGAAGGCGACATTCAACCGGAGGTCAAACGATATGTCTAATCCGCCTCTAAATGCCCGGGCAAGGTTCAACCCCTTTCAGAAGAAGGAGACCTCGCCCGATCTCGGCGTAACTGAAATGGAAGAGGACGCGTCGGATTCGAATGCAACTTCAGAGGAGATTGAAGTGAATCTCCCTCTCAGTCCCCTGCTCTATCTTGGCGGCCTCAACGTCACTTTAGCCGGGCTTTATACTGTCAACTATCTACTTGGCGACTCAAATTTCGCTCTGCTTACCTATGCCCTTGCGACCTTCGGCTATCTCGCGAGCTACACTCTAAGAGCGTACAAGGTCTCTTTCAAATCTCTGAGACTTCCGCTTTTCATCTTTATCGGTCTCATAGTAATAGTCTGGTTGTCCAATGACCCTAGTTTGAAGTTTCTCAGTCCGGCGGGGGAGTCGGGAGATCGCGGAAGAGACCTCCAACTGTTTTTCATGTGGCTAGCCATAGCTCACAGTTTCACGTTGACAAGCAATGGAAACGTCCTTTTCGCCTGCGTGCCATGCATCACTTTGATCGCTCTGGTCAGCACTGGAAACACGGATGGCGCACTTCAAAACGCCTTTCTCTGGTTCAGCGCCTCAGCAACATTTTTACTGATACATGAAAATTATTTAAAAACTCGCGCAGGCGCCGCAAAGGTGCGATCGCATTACAAAATCAAGCGCATGTTTCACTGGCAAATCGCTCTTGCGGCGGGATGCGTCGTTCTGTCGTTTCTATTTGCAAACCTTGTCGCTGTTCCATTGCACGCAATGGGTCAGGCGATTCGAATTTCTCGTGTGGGAGATGCGAACCAGCCCCCTGCAAAAAGTCAAAACAATCCTCTCACCCCGCAATCCTCAGACAACAGTCGTAGCATCAATCTCTCTACAGGTCCTCAGTACGAGAGCTCTGTTCCCGTAATGAGCGTCAGGGAGAAACGTCCATTGTGGCTGAGAGGAACGACTTATGACGTCTACACGGGACATAGTTTTGAAAATAGTCTGGAAGAGAATCGGAAACTGCTTACATCGGAAAACATTGCAACCGATCAGCGGAACGGCTCTCCTGTCAACAGCGCTCCTATAAGACGTTTTCGATTAAATTCATCTCTTCACGACATCCCTTTCGATAAGATGAAGTCAAAAGAACTTTTCCCACAAGAAGTGACGATTTTGAATGGGGGAATGTCCCAATATTATTCCGCAGGACAGCTGCGTGAAATTGAGACGAGCAAAACGGGCAATCTAGCTCTAGATGAATCCGGAACTTTGTTAGGCAGCGAAAGTTTCTCAACCAATAATCGCTACACAGTCGTCAGCTCGGTTTCAAATGCCTCCCCCGAACTACTGCGTGCTTCTCCGGAAGAAATCTACGATTTTCCTGAGAACATCCGGTCATCCTATGTGAGATTGGTCACAAATGAGAATGAATCCAGTACGAGGTTACGCGATCTCGCAGAGAAGATAACAGGCAGCTCCAAGCACAACTATGACCGTGTGCAACTACTCAAAGAGTATGTTTCGAGCCATTGCAAATACAATTTGCAAGCGAAAGCGGCTCCGGCAGGAACGGATCGAGTAGAATATTTTTTGTTGGACGGACCGCACGACGGTTACTGCGACAGTTTCGCCGCCGCTCTCACCATGCTATGCCGATATGCGACAATTCCAGCTAGAATGGCTTCAGGCTATCTGGTTCAGCCGACGAATCGTTCCGAAGACGGCGAATCATATCAGGTGCAACAAAAAGACAAACATGTTTGGACGGAAGTTTACTTCAATGATTACGGATGGATTCAATTTGACGCGACTGAAGGAGCGGAGGACATCTCCGATCACACGGCCGCTTTGAAGAACCGAACGAATAAAAACTCGTTTTTGAAGTGGCTTATTTCGGCAGGATGGCTCCCGATCGCAATGTCTATCGGAGTCGTCGTTCTTCTCGTTTATCTCTTCAAAACTGAGATTTGGGATCGATTTATGCGCGGCAGAAAAACGGATTTAGGACAATTCGGACTTCCTGAAACCAACCGCAAGATCGTCGCCGCTTATCTCTACGCTTGCCTATTTCTAGCGCAAAAAGGGATGAAGCGAACCCCCGACATGACTTCCGAAGAATATTTAAGAGCGGTTTCAGATAAGTTAGGCTCGGCTTCCCCAGTCTCGAAATCCCTTGCTTCGCTTACCGCCTTGCATACGCGATTTCGCTACAGCACGGAAGTTGCCACGCTAGAGGAGTGCGAAGTAGCCAATTCCGAAGGTCAGTCGCTCATTTCCGAGCTGAATTCCCACCCAAGAAACTCTCAAAAACCAGGAGATTTCGTTTTTATCGATATTTAGGAACCACTCCGAAATCAATAACATTGCGCTTGCTTGGCTAAATTGCGACTCGAACATTGAGAGCTATAGGAAACTTTGGGATGATTATGCCGTGATAAATAAAAGGAGTGTCAGCCATTGGAAATAGTCTATAAAAGCGGCGCTCCGGCGGTACTCTGGAAATCAGGCGTGCAGAAAGTCTATGCCCTCCACGGCGAAGAAGACAAACTGAAGGAGGAGGCGATTTCCGCCCTTGTGAAACATCTTGTTTCACCCGATTTTCAAGACTTTGATCTGGAAATCTTGAACGCGGAGAACGCTACTTCGGAGGCTATGCTCTCTGCAGCAGGACAAATTCCTTTCGGGTCTGAACGCCGAGTCGTGGTGGTCAAAGGCATGGAGCAATGGCGTGAACGCGTCAAATCCGGAGAGTCTGAAAAGCTCGCCGCCGGCATTGCTAAGCTGTCGGAAACTGCCTGTCTCGTGTTGTCTGTGGGGGCGGAAGAGGAAGAGGGCAAGCGGAAGACGATCCTTTCGATCAAGCTCGACAACGCGCTGAAAAAAGCGGGTGCAACGGTTCAATGCAACGCGCTAAAGGCGGAAAACCTGACTGAGTGGGTGGCAAGCCGTATGCGAAAAGAGGGCAAAAAAATCTCTTCCGACGCGATATCGGCGCTCGTAAGCGCAATCGGTGGGGAGATGCGTCCCCTTGAACAAGAGATCGTCAAACTTGCCTCTTACGTGGGAGAACGCGAGATGATTACTCTGGATGATATTTCCAAGGTGGTCTCGGAAAACCCGGAAGACGTGTTGTTCACTGCTATAGATGCGATTTCGCGCAGACAGACGGATCGTGCGCTGTTGCTCCTCGGCGAACTAAATCGGCATACTCCCAAACCGCAGGAGGTAGCAGCGAAACTGCTCGCGCTACTCGGCAGGCAGTATCGCATGATCTGGCAGGCGAAATTTCTTGCCGAAAACCGCGTGAACCCTAGAGAAGTTCGATCGCTTCCTGAAAGTCTAGCTTCCGAACTGCCGGGAGAGTCGAATATCGTATCGATGGCTTTCAAAGCAAACGACCTCTTCCAAATCTCACGGCTCTACACTTGGCCCGCTCTGAAGAGAGCGATGGAGCGTCTTTTGCTATGCGATCTCGCAAACAAGGGCGGAGTTACGGATGAGATGGGCGCTTTCGGCGCAGACCCTGCAAGCAATCTGCAACTTCTAATTTTAGAACTGACTGGAGCCACAGGGACGGTCTAATAGTGATTCGATGCATTCAGCAATACAACCCCAAAACAATCAAAACAGTCCTCCTTGATTTCCATTGACGCCGTCGGTTCGATCTTTGAAAAGGTAGCCTAATCCGAGATGTTCGTAGGCGGCGCGGGTGGCGATGCGTCCCCTATTCGTGCGGTTGATATAGCCTAGCTGCATTAAATAGGGTTCCACTACATCTTCAAGGGTGTCTCTCTCCTGTCCTAATCTTGCCGCGAGGGTGTCTAGTCCGACCGGTCCGCCCTCGTAATTGGTGATAATCGCGTTGAGGAACTCTCTGTCAAGACTATCCAACCCAAGATAGTC